>JAUSZU010000001.1:6300000-6446024 GCA_030817875.1 Flavobacterium sp. W4I14 | reverse complement strand
AACCGTGTTTCGGGGAAGCCACATCCCTTTAGGCTTCCTGGGTTTCCTGCGCCCAGCCCTTAAAACCGCGCAAGACCCTGCCAGATAAACCCGATTGTAATGGAAAGCCCACAGCGCAGCAAGGACTTGCAATGAAAAGCGGGAACAAACCTTCATAGTAGCACCAACACTGCTTTGCTAAAAAAATAATATATATAGTGTAGAGTATTGAAATAGAACCAGTGTAGCTAAATAGGCTTCCGAAGTTTTCCTTGTACTCAGCCCTTATAAACTTTTGAAGTCAGCTGATGCATATTAGCTAGCGCTCTAGTCTTCCTGAACTTCCCCTGCATCCAACCGTTCAAAACTTCGGAAGGCCCGCAAAATAAACCCGATAGCAGCAGACATCCCGATTTTTTTCATCGGGATAAAGCGGATAACGGGAACATATCTTCATAGTAGCACCCAAACTGCTTTGCTAAAAAAATTAAAAATCCGCTCTGTCTTAGAAATTGACAATACTTTATTTTCTGACAATGGCTAACAACTTTTTACCTCCTATTACAACAAGTACAGAGGCAAGTCCAGCGGCTAATCCAAAAGCAAATTCCCTAAGAATTGAAGGGAAAGTATGAAGAACATGATGTAGAAAACCAACATTATGTGCGAAAATTCCACCTGAGACCAAGATCAGCGCTACCGTTCCTACAACACTTAATATTTTTATTATAACTGGTAAAGAACGAACCAGTAGGTTTCCGATGGATGAAAGTATACCTTTTTCACCCGAGGCCTTCATTAAGCGGTATCCAGCATCGTCCATCCTTACAATAATTGCTACGATACCATAAACACCAACAGTAGCCAACATAGCTACAGCTGACACAGTCATAATTTGTATAAGCGGTTTCTCTTCAAGCACACTTCCCAAAGCAATAATTACAATTTCTATTGATAAAATAAAATCGGTAATAATAGCTGATTTGATCTTCGCTTTTTCTGCTAGCTCACCCTCTTGGATGACTTCTTTTGCTTCCACATGTGTGTGCTTTGATCGATGAATAAAATATTCAACGATTTTTTCGACCCCTTCATACGCCAGGTACAACCCGCCTAGCACCAGGATCACTTTGATCGCTATCGGGAAAAAGAAATTGAGCAATAGCGCAATGGGAACAATAATAAGCTTATTCACAAATGATCCTTTGGTGATTGCCCATAGTACCGGCAATTCCCTCGAAGAAAGAAAACCAGTTGACTTTTCTGCATTTACCGCTAAATCATCTCCCAAAATCCCCGCAGTCTTCTTGGCGGCTACCTTAGCCGTTACCGCTACATCGTCCATTAAAGCACCAATATCATCCAAAATTGCAAAAAAACCTGAAGTCATACCTAAAAATCAATTATGTCGCAAAATATCAAATCCTTTTCAGATTCGGACAATCATATTCAAATCTTTAAGCTATATGGGTTAAACAGTATTTTATAGCTAGGGCAAGTTAAATCTATTAATTTACTCGGCAATCTGGAATATAGCTATGAAAAGCATCCTCTTAAATGATTAATGTAGCGTTTAACTTATTTGTTAAGCATAATCAAGAAGATTAATTTTTTGATGATCTGAAGCGCCATGGCAGCAACATGTAGGTTGGGTCCTGTCCTGCTGTCCGCTGCAATCTTTTTGGAAGCCTTGGGATAGACAATCTACCGCTGCCCAAAAGGGATTTCCGCTGCCATCAGGGCTATTGAACCTGGGACGGAAGGTGTAAAACTCAGAGGAGATCAGCGTATCAACGGGAACGGTTCCTTAACTTCTCTTCACTCCCTAATGATGAGAAAGCAGATCCGGTCTATTTCACCATTAAGGGATTAAGGGCATTAAGGAATATCCGGCATCAGGTCCCTTAACTTTTCTTCACTTCTTAATGGCGCAAAAATTAGCGGAGCATAATAGATGGCCATAAACTCCTTTAATGACAGAAATAACCGCTGTTACAGTTCCTTTCACCATTAAGGGATTAAGGGCATTAAGAAGATATATTGGAACATTGCCTTAACTCTTCTTAACTGCTTAATGGTAAAAAAATTAACGATAGGAACAGAATGTCTATAAACCAAGAAAACCCTTCAACATTGCTGCTGAAGGGTCTCTTTTAAGATTTGGCACCGACCTACTCTCCCACGTGTTACCGCAGTACCATCGGCTCTGGTGGGCTTAACTTCTCTGTTCGGAATGGGAAGAGGTGGACACCACCGATATAGGCACCTAAATGTTTTTATTTGAGCCGAAAGGATAAAGCTCAAAGCTTAAAGCTACTGTATTCCGCTTTAGTCTTTGGTCTTTTAGCTTTCCGCTTAAATGACATATTATTGAAAGAAGTTATGTTAGAAGAACAAACAACAGTCTGTTTGCTTTGAAAGCTTCGGATGATTAGTACTACTCGACTGTGCTGTCGCCAGCTTTACATCTGTAGCCTATCAACGTAGTAGTCTGCTACGGTCCTATATGGAATTCTCATCTCGTGGCTAGTTTCGCACTTAGATGCTTTCAGCGCTTATCTATTCCCAGCGTAGCTACTCTGCAATGCCCCTGGCGGAACAACAGATTCACTAGAGGCTAGTCCAACCCGGTCCTCTCGTACTAAGGTCAGCCCCACTCAAAATTCCTACGCCCACAACAGATAGGGACCGAACTGTCTCGCGACGTTCTGAACCCAGCTCGCGTGCCACTTTAATCGGCGAACAGCCGAACCCTTGGGACCTTCTCCAGCCCCAGGATGTGACGAGCCGACATCGAGGTGCCAAACCTCCCCGTCGATATGAGCTCTTGGGGGAGATCAGCCTGTTATCCCCAGCGTACCTTTTATCCTTTGAGCGATGGCCCTTCCATGCAGAACCACCGGATCACTATATCCGTCTTTCGACCCTGATCGACTTGTCTGTCTCACAGTCAAGCAAGCTTATGCTATTGCACTCCGCGTACGGTTACCAAGCGTACTGAGCTTACCTTTGAAAGCCTCCGTTACCTTTTTGGAGGCGACCACCCCAGTCAAACTACCCATCAAACAATGTCTCCCTCATGAAGGGATTAGACACCGAATACAGAAAGGGTGGTATTTCAACGTTGGCTCCACGACGCCTAGCGACGCCGCTTCAAAGCCTCCCACCTATCCTACACATCCTGTATCCAATGTCAATGTTAAATTGTAGTGAAGGTGCATGGGGTCTTTCCGTCCCGTTGCGGGTACCCGGCGTCTTCACCGGGACCACAATTTCACCGAGCTCATGGCTGAGACAGCGCCCAGATCGTTACACCATTCGTGCAGGTCGGAACTTACCCGACAAGGAATTTCGCTACCTTAGGACCGTTATAGTTACGGCCGCCGTTTACTGGGGCTTCGATTCAATGCTTCTCCTTGCGGATGACATCCCCTCTTAACCTTCCAGCACCGGGCAGGTGTCAGGCCTTATACCTCATCTTTCGATTTTGCAAAGCCATGTGTTTTTGTTAAACAGTCGCCTGGGCCTTTTCACTGCGGCTGACATTGCTGCCAGCGCCCCTTCTCCCGAAGTTACAGGGCCATTTTGCCGAGTTCCTTAGCCATGATTCACTCGAGCACCTTAGAATCCTCTTCCCGGATACCTGTGTCGGTTTGCGGTACGGGTTTTTATAACCTGAAGCTTAGCGGTTTTTCTTGGAAGTCTGATTACCTGCGCTATCCGCTTACCCGAAGGCTTGCGGTACTATCGACTTTCAGCTAGGTCGGCGGATTTGCCTACCGTCCTAATACCTACTGTCTTTAACGATCTATTCCGTCAGATCGCGGCAGTGTCACTACTCCGTCCCCACATCGCAGTTATAAAAAGTACTGGAATATTAACCAGTTGTCCATCGAATTTCCCCTTCGGGTTCTCCTTAGGTCCCGACTGACCCTGATCCGATTAGCGTTGATCAGGAAACCTTATCCTTTCGGTGGGCGGGTTTCTCTCCCGCCTTATCGTTACTTATGCCTACATTTGCTTTTCCAATCGCTCCAGCACCCATTACCAGATACCTTCGCTGCAATTGGAATGCTCCCCTACCGATATATTTCAATCCCATAGCTTCGGTGAACAGTTTAATGCCCGTTTATTATCCATGCCCGATCGCTCGACTAGTGAGCTGTTACGCACTCTTTAAATGAATGGCTGCTTCCAAGCCAACATCCTAGCTGTCTGTGCAATCGGACCTCGTTAGTTCAACTTAACTGTCACTTGGGGACCTTAGCTGATGGTCTGGGTTCTTTCCCTCTCGGCGCGTGACCTTAGCACCCCGCGCCTCACTGCAGACCATATTTCATAGCATTCGGAGTTTGTCTGGATTTGGTAGGATTTGACTCCCCCGCACCCAATCAGTAGCTCTACCTCTATGAAACTTAATGTCCACGCTGTTCCTAAAAACATTTCGGGGAGTACGAGCTATTTCCCAGTTTGATTAGCCTTTCACCCCTACCCACAGATCATCCGGAAACTTTTCAACGTTTATCGGTTCGGTCCTCCAGTACGTGTTACCGCACCTTCAACCTGTCCATGGGTAGATCACAAGGTTTCGCGTCTACCCCCTCTGACTATACGCCCTATTCAGACTCGCTTTCGCTTCGGATCCGTGCCTGAAGCACTTAACCTTGCCAGAGAGGAGTAACTCGTAGGCTCATTATGCAAAAGGCACGCCGTCACACCACTTGGATGCTCCGACCGCTTGTAAGTACACGGTTTCAGGTTCTATTTCACTCCCCTGTTCGGGGTTCTTTTCACCTTTCCCTCACGGTACTGGTTCACTATCGGTCTCTCAGGAGTATTTAGCCTTACCGGATGGTGCCGGCAGATTCCCACAAGGCGTCTCCGACCTCGCGGTACTCAGGATACTGCTAGGCCAGCATTCTATACGTGTACCGGGCTATCACCGTGTATCGCTGGGCTTCCCATCCCATTCCACTTCTGTTTGCTGATGCCATGTTGCAGTCCTACAACCCCCACTTTGCCGTAACAAGGTAGGTTTGGGCTCTTTCCCTTTCGCTCGCCACTACTTAGGAAATCATTGTTATTTTCTCTTCCTCTGCTTACTTAGATGTTTCAGTTCGGCAGGTTTGCTCATTATATGTGACATGTCTTCAACATGCCGGGTTGCCCCATTCGGAAATCTTCGGATCAATTCCTATTTGCAAATACCCGAAGCTTATCGCAGCTTATCACGTCCTTCATCGCCTCTGAGAGCCAAGGCATCCCCCGTGTACTCTTTATTACTTTCTTCTACTCATATGCCTTTTGCGCCATATGGTATGCTTTTTTTGCTCTTGTTATGATGTCTCATACTTGTTGGTCGATTGCTCTTCCTTCAAGTGAGCACAAACACAACAGTCGCCTATTGTTGTTTGCTCTTCTTTTTTAACTTCTTCCAATATGTCAAAGAACTTTATTAAGGTTGAAGGTCGAGGGTATAAAGGTAGAGGGTTTCATTGTCCCCTAACTAAGCCCCGTTTCAGCCTTATTAGTAAAAATCATGGAGTCGAACCATTCGGTATCCTTTGATACCTTGCCCCTTCGGCAATTTCTTCTTATCTTTCTTTATGTCAATGTATATTATCTATCCCGATAATAAGGTATTATATTCTGTTGTGGTGTGTTTCAGCTATAGGTCTTACCCTACACCTTCAACCTTTTAACCCTCAACCTTTAATGGTGGAGAATAACGGAGTCGAACCGTTGACCTCCTGCGTGCAAGGCAGGCGCTCTAGCCAGCTGAGCTAATCCCCCAAAAGGATATTAATGTGTAGTCCCGTCCAGATTTGAACTGGAGACCCCTACATTATCAGTGTAGTGCTCTAACCAGGCTGAGCTACGGGACTGTTGATTTTAAGGTCGGCGTCCGTATGCAGTATATAGTATCTTACCGCTACTGCTTTCCTTTGGCTTTCCCCATCTTAATCTCCGTTATGCTTTCGCTTTTCTGCTATCGCACACCGTTTTCTTCTGGGTGTTTCTTTTTTTCTCTTTTTAGTATAAGGTATTCAGTATCATGTACAAGACCTTAAGCCTTCTACCTTATTACCCTCTACCTTATTTTGAAATATCATGTTGCGTGGCGAGTAGGCGGTGCTACTCCAGAAAGGAGGTATTCCAGCCGCACCTTCCGGTACGGCTACCTTGTTACGACTTAGCCCCAGTTATCGGTTTTACCCTAGGACGCTCCTTGCGGTTACATACTTTAGGTACCCCCAACTTCCATGGCTTGACGGGCGGTGTGTACAAGGCCCGGGAACGTATTCACCGCGTCATTGCTGATACGCGATTACTAGCGAATCCAACTTCATGGGGTCGAGTTGCAGACCCCAATCCGAACTGTGAATGGCTTTGTGAGATTCGCATCATATTGCTATGTAGCTGCCCTCTGTACCATCCATTGTAGCACGTGTGTAGCCCCGGACGTAAGGGCCATGATGACTTGACGTCGTCCCCTCCTTCCTCTCTGTTTGCACAGGCAGTCTGTTTAGAGTCCCCACCATAACGTGCTGGCAACTAAACATAGGGGTTGCGCTCGTTGCGGGACTTAACCCAACACCTCACGGCACGAGCTGACGACAGCCATGCAGCACCTAGTTTCGTGTGATTGCTCACTCATTTATCTCTAAATGATTCACTAACTTTCAAGCCCGGGTAAGGTTCCTCGCGTATCATCGAATTAAACCACATGCTCCTCCGCTTGTGCGGGCCCCCGTCAATTCCTTTGAGTTTCACTCTTGCGAGCGTACTCCCCAGGTGGAACACTTAACGCTTTCGCTTAGCCGCTGACTGTGTATCGCCAACAGCGAGTGTTCATCGTTTAGGGCGTGGACTACCAGGGTATCTAATCCTGTTTGATCCCCACGCTTTCGTGCCTCAGCGTCAATAAGACCATAGTAAGCTGCCTTCGCAATCGGTGTTCTGAGACATATCTATGCATTTCACCGCTACTTGTCTCATTCCGCCTACCTCTAGTCCATTCAAGCCCATCAGTATCAAGGGCACTGCGATAGTTGAGCTACCGTCTTTCACCCCTGACTTAACAGGCCGCCTACGCACCCTTTAAACCCAATAAATCCGGATAACGCTTGGATCCTCCGTATTACCGCGGCTGCTGGCACGGAGTTAGCCGATCCTTATTCTTCCGGTACATTCAGCTATCTACACGTAGATAGGTTTATTCCCGGATAAAAGCAGTTTACAACCCATAGGGCAGTCTTCCTGCACGCGGCATGGCTGGTTCAGAGTTGCCTCCATTGACCAATATTCCTTACTGCTGCCTCCCGTAGGAGTCTGGTCCGTGTCTCAGTACCAGTGTGGGGGGCCATCCTCTCAGATCCCCTAGTCATCGTCGCCTTGGTGGGCCGTTACCCCGCCAACTAGCTAATGACACGCATGCCCATCTCCGTCCCATAAATGTTTGATCATTGCACTATGCAGTGCTGTGATTTTATGCGGTATTAATCCGGATTTCTCCGGGCTATCCCCCAGATGAAGGTAGGTTGCATACGCGTTACGCACCCGTGCGCCACTTTCTCATCCAGCAAGCTGGATGATATCGTTCGACTTGCATGTATTAGGCCTGCCGCTAGCGTTCATCCTGAGCCAGGATCAAACTCTCCATTGTAAAATGTGTTGTAAGATGCTGACCAGTTTTAACTATTGTTAAAAATAGTCTTCTTTTTTGTTATGTTGTCTGTTAGACACCACCTTTAAAATAAAGCTACGTAATCATGTACTTTGATCGGTACTCCATTACCTCGCTACGCTACATTGACATCTCTTTTAAGAACTTATTGACCAGTAAGCCTCACGGCCGGTCATCTATATATCTTCGGTTTCAGTTCCGGCCGGTCTTGTTCGTCCTGCCTGTGTTTCATCCCGTTTCAATCTTGTTTTTGTTATCTTCCCGACATCCGCCGTTCCGATTTTTTTGCCCTTCCTTTCGGTTGGGAGTGCAAAGGTAAGGATCTTTTTTAAACTTCCAAATAAAATAAATTTTATTTTTTTAGCCTTTCTTTTATCCCTTTTCCCTTATTTCAATACGCTGATCCTGTTCAGCTTCCCGTTCTTCCGATCCGGGCTGCAAAGGTAGCAATCTTTTCCGCTTTAGCAATATTTATTTTAAAATAAATCCTGCCCTCCTTATCGCTCTGCCATCTTTTCAACCTGATCCCTTCCTCCGAAGCGGGATGCAAAAGTAGGGATTTTTAATGCATATCCAAAGCTTTTTTAACAATGGCTGCAGGACTTGAGGTAACACAATGGTTTTCAACGAGAAAAAATGTTGCACAAACCAAAACTTTTTGGGCGATTGACTGTTTAGCACTCCTCCGCCCTTAGGCTTCCGAAGTTTTTTCTTCCGCTCACTGCCGTTTAAAACTTCGCAAGACCCTGCCAGATAAACCCGACAGCAGCGGCAGCTCCCGATTCTTCATCGGGACTATAGCGTATGGCGGGAACAAACTTTCATAGTAGCACCAATACTGCTTTGCTAAAAAACAAAAGCACTCTTATATATAGTATAGGAACAACCTGTGCGCCTGAATAGACTTCCAAAGTTTTCTCCTGCGCCCAGCCGTTTAAAACTTCGGAACCCCCTGTCCAGCTAAACCCCATTGCAATGGATCCCGACGTAAAGTCGGGAGAAATGTAAAACGGGAACAAACTCATATAGTAGTACTGACCCTACTTTGCTAAAAAGATAAACAATGCATAATAAGCAAACCTCCGAAGTTATACCGAACGTATTTAACCTCAGGAGTTATCAACTAAAGACATACCTATATATAGTATAGAAACAAAAGATAGTATAAAAATAAGGTTACACTATATATATGTTAAAAATTGTTAACTGTTATATTGTAAGAATTGCTTTGCATAGCTTAGCGGCCAATTGTTTTTATTGATGTTATCGTATTATTAATTATCTTTGCAGAATGTTTAAAGTTAAACACTTAATTATTTTAGTATTTGTTGCCGCGCTGGGTATTGCGGGTTGTAAAAGTCGTTTCGAGAAATTGAGAGCTAGTAATGACGTTGCAAAAAAATACCAAGAGGCGCTTCGTTTGTATAATAAACGCGATTACAGTAAAGCATTGGTGCTTTTTGAGGATCTTTCTCAAAAATATCGTGGTCGTGCAGAAGCTGAGGATCTGAACTATTATTATGCTTATACACTATATAGATTAAGTGATTACACAACTGCAAGATACCAGTTTAAAAGTTTTGCAGAAACCTACCCGGCAAGTAAAAATGCTGAAGAAGCGAGATACATGGGGGCGTATTGTTTCTATTTAGAATCTCCAAATTTCTCTTTAGATCAGGAAAACACCTATAAAGCTATTGATGCATTACAATTATTCATTAACTTATACCCAACCAGCGATCGTGCTGCAGCTGCTGGCAAATATATTGCTACATTAAGGGGTAAGTTAGAGGATAAAGCATTTGAAAATGCTAAAATGTATTTAACTACAGGGCCTAGTAATGTAGATAACTACAGGGCAGCGGTTATTGCTTTAAAAAATGCGCAAAGAGATTACCCAGATATTAAATATGCTGAGGAAATGGATTTCTTGATGATTAAAGCGCAGTATTTATACGCAAAAAACAGTTATATCATCCGCCAGGAAGACCGTTATAATGAAGCACTTGCTTTATATACTGAGTTTACTGAAAACCATCCTGACAGTAAATACACTAAAGATGCAAAGCTACTTAAGGAAGATGTTGAAGCGGGGATTGTGGCTACAAAACAAGAATTGGCATTATATGCCGCTGATCAGGAAAAATACAAGCAGATGTTGATCAGAACTGGTAAATTAAAGGATACCGTTTCTACAAAACCAACTAATGCTGATAACACGAATATTAAAAACAAGTAATACATGAATACTAACAAACCTGCTGTACCAAATACTACGGTAACCAGAAACGTACACGATTTAGATAAAACTACAGATAACTTATACGAATCTTTAGTGGTAATTGCTAAAAGAGCAAATCAGATTTCGAATAACGTTAAAGAGGAGTTACACGGTAAATTGGCAGAATTTGCTTCAAGCAACGATAATTTAGAAGAAATTTTCGAAAATCGTGAGCAGATTGAAATCAGTAAACATTACGAGCGTATGCCGAAACCTGTTTTGGTTGCTATTGATGAATTTTTGAACGAGAAAATTTATCACAGAAATCCTGCTAAAGAACAAAAGTAATTAGCAGAGGGCAAAGAGCATGGCGCAGTTTTATAAGCATATCAATGCTCTATGCCCCATGCCCAACACGCTATGCTGAAACATAAAAATATAATCCTTGGCGTTTGCGGTAGCATCGCAGCATATAAGTCGGCTTTTTTAGTTCGGCTGCTTGTAAAAGCTGGTGCAAACGTAAAGGTTATTCTTACCCCTGATGGTGCTAATTTCATTACACCACTTACCCTTGCTACGCTTTCTAAAAACCCTGTTTATACCCAATACTTCGAAGAAGAAACTGGCGTATGGAGCAACCATGTTGAGTTAGGTTTATGGGCCGATTTAATGATCATTGCCCCAATAAGTGCCAATACGCTGGCCAAACTGGCAACAGGCATCTGCGATAATTTATTAACGGCTGTTTATCTTTCGGCCAAATGTCCGGTTTACGTTGCCCCGGCAATGGATCTGGACATGTGGAAGCATGAAACTACTCAAGCTAATATCGAAAAGATTATCAGTTTTGGCAATACGGTTATTGCACCTGCCAATGGCGAACTTGCCAGCGGACTTTGGGGCGAAGGCCGAATGGCAGAACCTGAAGAAATTGTTTCCTTTCTAAACGATGCCATTAAAAGATCGATGCCTTTATTTGGCAAAAAGGTAATGGTTACGGCTGGTCCTACGTACGAGGCCATTGATCCAGTGCGTTTTATTGGCAATCACTCATCAGGCAAAATGGGTTTTGCCCTTGCTGATGAACTGGCCAGCCTTGGAGCTGATGTTACATTAATTGCCGGACCAACAGCACAAAAATCTACTCAAATTTTAAAAAGAATCGATGTAGTAAGTGCCCAGGAAATGTTCGATGCCTGTTCATCGGTATTCCCTGAAACGGATATCACCGTAATGTGCGCCGCTGTGGCTGATTATCGCCCCAAACTGGTTGCCACAGAAAAAATCAAAAAACAGGATAGCGGCCTGGTTTTGGAACTGGAAAAAACAACAGATATACTCGCTTATTTAGGTAAAGCAAAAAAAGCGCACCAGATTTTGGTTGGTTTTGCTTTAGAAACCAATGATGAAGAGAATTACGCCAAAGGCAAACTAGAGAAGAAAAACCTAGATCTGGTGGTTTTAAATTCTTTAAATGATAAGGGTGCAGGTTTTAAATCAGATACCAATAAAATTACTATTTTTAACAAAGCTTTAGAACGGACTGTATTTGAAATGAAATCGAAAACAGATGTTGCTAAAGATATTTGTGCGGCCGTTTTAAAAATTGCAAAATGATAAAAAAGATTGTTTGGATATTGTTATTGGTTGGTTTCGGGAAACTGCATGCGCAGGAGTTAAATGCAAGGGTAACTTTGCTGGCTCCACAGGTTTCGAACATCAGTAAGCCAACTTTAGATGCTTTGCAAAAAACAATCCGCGATTTTTTAAACAATAACAAGTTCAGCAACGAAAGTTATAAGCCGCAGGAACGGATTGAATGTAGTTTTGTCATCACCATCAATTCGTGGGATGGTGGTTCCGGATACACTGCAGAAGCGCAGATCCAAAGCAGCCGCCCAGTTTTTAACAGCTCTTACAATAGCACTTTGTTAAATATGAGCGATAAGAATTTCGATTTTAATTTCAATGATGGCGCTACAATCGACTTTTCTGATCAGAATTACATTTCCAATATTAGTGCCCTCCTCACCTACTACGCTTATACCATCATCGGATTGGATAAAGATAGCTTCAGCAAAATGGGCGGAACTCCGTTTTATAAAAAAGCACAGAACATCATTAACCTTGCGCAAGCTTCGGGCAATACCGGCTGGAGAGCAGCTGATGGTTTACGCAATCGTTTTTGGTTTAATGAAAACGTTTTGAATCCTATTTTTGGCGAGCTGCGCAATTTCATCTATAGCTACCATTTAAGCGGCCTCGATCAGCTAACCGATAATGATAAGGGTTTAACACAGATTGTTGCCGCCCTGCCTGCCCTTCAGCAAATGGATAAACAGAAACTGGGTTCCATTTTCCCTAATGTTTATTTCGCATCTAAGGCAGAAGAAGTAACCAATGTACTTTCTAAACTAAACGGCCAGGAACGCATGAAAGCTTACAACATGTTGGCAGAAATTGATCCGGCGAATATTGGAAAATACGAAGGACTGAAGAAAAATTAGTGCCGCCCGTCATCCTGAATTTATTTCAGGATCTTTCTTACGTATTAAAGATGCTAATCACCGAAATAGCTACAAAACATTTTAAAACACTATAATAGCTCAGTTAACCAGTTCAAACAATTAACCATTACGTTGTTTCTCTATTTGTGGTGATTAATTGCTTAGAAAGCAATCTCAGCATTTCAACAAGGCCAGCCCTGCTTTCATTCATACGCCTGCAGGCCTTAAACAAAGGCCGGTATCCACATCAATCAGGTTTAATAACATAAGTCAGTTTTTCATAGCAGGGTTTTTCCTTTCAAAAGCAAAATAGGCATGCAACATTTGGCTTTCTCATGCGTCATATACTACAGTTAACCGGTTTCGACAATTAAACAATAAAGTTAAAAATTTGTTAAAATATTTTGATCTTACGAATATCTTCGTACATTTGAATACGAAACAATTCGTACAACTTGTAACATATGACTAATCATAACATCAAACCAACAGAAGGTGAAATGGAAATCCTCCAGGTGCTTTGGCAAAAGGGGAATGCAACGGTAAGAGAAGTTCATGAAGCATTGAATAAAAAAGACTCTGGGTATACCACAACTTTAAAACTGATGCAGATTCTGCACGAGAAAGGAATGGTAGAAAGAGATACCAATCAAAAAACGCATATCTATAAAGCGCTTGTTAGTCAGGATAAAACTGAAAAACAACTGGTAAACAAAATGATCGATAACGTATTTAACGGATCGGCAGCGAGATTGGTAATGCAGGCTTTGGGTAACCACAGTGCAAGTGCAGATGAGATTGACGAAATAAAAAAGTATTTAGATAGCCTAAAGTAAGGTTAGCGTTGAAGGTTGAAAGGTGTAGGGTTTAGATCCCTAATTTAACATTAACATTTTCGGATTGTCCCCGTATAAAAAATTAAAACCACCGTTATGGAAACTTTATTACAACAGTTCATCAAAGCATTTGGCTGGAGTATTTTAAACTCACTTTGGCAAAGCGCAATTATCTATGGCATCCTATTTATCGTAATGCTTAGCATTCCGAAGCTGGCGGCAAAACATAAGCACAACCTTGCTTTTGGCGCCATCATTTTAATGTTTATTGGCTTTGGCTATAATTTCATTCATCAGTTAACATTGAATGTAAATAATCAGGCTCCCGCAATCAATGCGCAAAATATACAGGTTTACCAATACTTTAACAACCTACCGCCAAGTTTTAGCAGCAAGGCAGAGCAATATTTCCCTATTGTAGTCATATTTTACATTATTGGCATTTTGCTTCAGTTATTCGTAATCGTTAAAGGCTACGGTCAGCTTTCAAAACTCAAGAAAGAAAGTTTAAGTGCCATTCCAGATAGTTGGAAAGCCATTTTCGAGCAGGTAACGGCTCACCTTAAAATCAATAAAGTTATCCAGTTCCATTTGTCTTCCATTGTCAACGTGCCTTTGGTTATCGGTTATTTAAAACCCGTAGTATTATTTCCATTGGCCCTGGTAAACCAGTTAGACAACGATCAGGTAGAAGCAATATTAATCCATGAGTTATCACACATCAGAAGAAACGATTTCTTATTGAACCTGATTAAAACAGCTATAGAAACCTTATTATTCTATAATCCGTTCGTGTGGATGGCGGGTAGATTTATACACATTGAGCGCGAGCATGCCTGCGATGATCTGGTATTAAAAATTACCGGAAAACCATTGAACTACGCCCATGCCCTACTTAAACTCGAACTATTAAAAGACAAAAACAGTCCGGCTTATGCACTGGCAGCAACAGGCAAAACCCAGAATTTGTATCAACGCATAAAAAGAATAACCAACATGAAAACAAATTATTTAAACGCCAAACAACAAATGGCAGCCTTAACTTTAGGAGTAGCCTGCTTGTTTTCTATTGCCTGGATCAATCCAACAGAAAAGAAAAAAGAAAATAAAAAAACACCTAAAATTGAAGTTTTGAGTGTGATCAACCACCATGATGTAAAAACCATTGTTTGCTCAGATACCACTAAAAAACGCAAAATTAAAATTGTGACCATTGATGCAGATGGTAAAAAAACCGAATATAACTCAGTAAAAGAAATGCCTGATAGCCTGAGAAAAGATTTTTACAGGGATGAGCTTTTTGCGGGTAAAAATATCTACAGACTGCATACCGACAGTAATTTCAAATTTAAATTCAGCGATTCGCTATTGCTTGCAAAAATAAATAAAGAGTATAATTCACCAGAAGCACAAGCTAAATGGAAAAAATTTGGCGAAGATATGGCCAAACAATATAACTCACCAGAGGCACAGGCCAAATGGAAAAAATTCGGAGAAGATATTGCCAAACAATACAATTCGCCAGAAGCACAAGCCAAATGGAAAAAACTTGGAGAGGACATGCAAAAGAAAATGAATTCTCCTGAAGCCCAGGCAAAATGGAAAAAAATGGCTGAAGATATGAACAAAGAATTCGGTTCGCCAGAAGCACAGGCCAAATGGAAAAAAATGGGCGAAGATATTGCCGCTAAAGTGAATACACCAGAATTTAGAGCACAAATAGAGAACATCAGGGCACATGCTTTAAAATCAGGAGATATTGCAAGATTATCTGGCTTAAGCAGATTACATACCGATTCTCTATTTAAAGCCAAAGGTTATCAACGCTCTCCGGATGGTATAATTTTTAAATACAATGATAACTCGAACAATAATGTGAGACAAACTGAGGAGTACAAGAAATTGAAAGAAAAATTCGACAACGAAGTGAAAGAGCTGAAAGAGAAAATGGAGAAGAAAGAGAAAAAGGAAAAGGTAGAAGGTGGTAACAAAAGCTCACAGGTAACTCCGGCAGTTATGTTATACAATAATCAGGATTTTACCAGTGCTGTTAAAGCCTTGAACGCACTAAATGCTGTAGTAACGTATAAAAAATCCGATTTTACCAATGCCGATCAAATAGCACTAAAAACTTATGTTCAGGCCACCAACTTAAAAATTCTTGATGATAATATGATTAACATTTCGATAAAATAACAACACATAAACCCAACAGATCATGAACAGCGAAGATTATTCTTCGCTGTTTTTGTTTTGTATTCACCTGTTGAATAAATTTTAATATTTTTGCTTGGCTATGCTACAAAAACTTTCTATACGTAATTACGCATTAATTGACAGTCTCGATATCGAATTTGATAAGGGCTTAAATATTATAACAGGTGAAACTGGCGCAGGTAAATCGATCATTTTAGGTGCATTGTCCCTAATTTTAGGCCAGCGCGCAGAAAGTAAATACTTTTTTAACCAGGATAAAAAATGTGTTATTGAAGGAAGTTTTGCATTGGCAGATGAAAACCTGAAAGAACTTTTTGAAGAAAATGATTTAGATTTCTCCAACGAAAGTATGCTGCGTAGAGAGATATCTATAGACGGTAAAACCAGATCGTTTATTAACGATACACCGGTTAATTTATCAATTCTTAAACAAATTGGCGAAAAGCTGATCGACATCCACTCCCAGCATGCCACCCAAGAGATTAACGATGCCGATTTTCAGCTGTTAATTGTCGATTCTTTAGCCAACCACCAATCGCTATTGCTTGATTACCGCAGCGGGTTTAAAAAACTAAGACAAGATACCAACCTGTTGAAAAAATTGGTTAGTGAGGCAGATGAAGCGAGAAACAAGCAAGATTATGAGCAGTTTCTATTTAACGAACTCGAGCAGGCAAAATTAAAGGAAGGTGAACAACAGGAGCTGGAACAGGAGTTAGAACGCTTAACACATGCCGAAACCATAAAAAGAGCTTTACTTACCGCTTCCGGTTTAATTAACGAAAGTGAACCTTCTGCCCTACAAATTTTAAAAGAGGCATCGTTACAGTTACAGAGTATAGAAAAATTCGATCCTGCAATTAATGTGCTGTACGAACGTTTACGCTCATCGATTATCGAAATAAAAGATATTACCGATGAGGTTTCAGGCATTGAAGAGCATACCATACACAGCGCTGATCGTTTAGAGCTGGTAAATCAAAGGCTTGATCTTTTCTATTCACTCCAGCAAAAACACCGGGTTGCTAATAATACCGAATTACTGGCACTTCAAAAACAATTAGAAGAGAATCTTAACAAACTGTTATCTTCTGATGAGCATATTGAGAAACTACAGAAAGAAATCGACCAACTTAATAAAGAATTACGTAAACAGGCCGATCAATTAAGTGCCAACCGCAAGAAAGCAATTAAAGTTGTAGAAGAACAAACCAGCATTACCTTGAAAAAAGTAGGAATGCTAAATGCCAAATTGGTTTTAGATCAAAAAGTGTTGAACGATCTGAATAAAGATGGATTAGATGAAATAAATCTCCTCTTTACAGCCAATGCTGGTCAGGCCCCTGCACAGGTAAATAAGGTAGCATCTGGTGGTGAGTTATCGCGATTGATGTTGGCCATAAAAGCGCTATTGGCGAAACACACTTCGTTACCAACCATTATTTTCGATGAGATTGATACGGGAATCTCAGGTGAAACGGCTTTAAAAGTTGGAGAAGTAATTGCCGATTTAGGACAGAATATGCAGGTAATTTCGATTACGCACCTACCACAAATTGCGGCTAAAGGCATATCACATTACTTTGTTCATAAAAATGAAGACCACGGAAAAACCACAACAGGCATCCGTAAACTTAAACAAGAAGAACGTATTGGTGTAATTGCCGAAATGTTAAGTGGGAAAAACCCAGGAGCATCGGCGATAGAAAATGCACGGGAGCTACTCGCCTAATACAGCGCTCAAACTTTTGGCAAAACTTTACGTGTAGTTAGGTGTCCCGACGTGACTAAGCCGTATTTATACCATTTGCAAAAGATAGATAGCAAATTGATTTGATGCAGTGGCAGATAGTAATATCTGACACCACGATATAATTTTGGAGCTGTAACTCCTCAATCACTGTGCGGTCGGATGTTACCATCCGACTGATTGTAATAGATTATTGTAAATTTGCATCATCCAATCTGACAGCTAAAAGGAAAGCACCAATAATTTTACGTCAGGCATTAAACAAAACTAAATAATTAGTTTATATTTAATCAATGAAATCTTTTCTACTTCTACTTTCATTATTAATCGTCGGTAAATTTTGTTCTGCACAACAAAGTTATATCCTTTCGGGTATGGTAAAAGATAAACGTGGTGAGCCTTTACCCGGAGCTGGTGTATATGTAAGCGGTTATAAAACTGCAACAGTTTCTAACAATGACGGCACCTACACACTACCGCTAAAACCTGGTAACTACGATATTTTAGTACAATTAATCGGCTATAAAGCTTTAAACAAAAATGTAGTGATTGCTGATAAAGCTGTAAAACTGGATCATATCCTCGAAGAAAGTGTAACCCAATTGGCCGAAGTAACCATTAAACCCGATCCGAGCAGGGAACATTATATTGCCATGTTTAAGGGGTATTTTATTGGTACCAGCCCCAATGCAGAACAATGTAAACTCATCAATCCAAACGTACTGATTATTGATTACGATAAAGAGGAACATAAACTTACAGTTAAAACCACTCAGTTTCTGATTATTGAAAACAAGGCGCTTGGATACCGTATTAAATACCTACTGAACAATTTTGAATACGATAGCAAAACCAGGATCATTTATTATGAAGGTTTCCCCTATTACGAAGATTTAAAAGGATCGGCGCGCCGGAAGAAAATTTGGGAGCAAATGCGGGTTACCAGTTATTTAGGCTCTCCACAGCACTTTTTTAGATCTATTTATCATCACCGCGCAACTGAAGAGGGGTTTATTATTAATAAACTGATGAGCATACCAAATCCGGATAAACCTTCCGACAGTATGATTAACGCCAACATTAAACGCTTAACAAAAGTACAGGATGGCTTAAACCGCACGTTAACTTTTACACTTGGAGATTCTTTGAGCTATTGGATAAAGAAGAAAAATCTTCCAAATGGGATCTCTATTTTAAGCCGTGCTCCGGTAACGCAGGATACATTGGTACACGTGAAGAATCAAAGTATTAAAAGCTTCAATTTTACTGATCAACTTTATGTTGTTTACACCAAAGAAAGGGAAGATCCTTCTTATGCCAACCGGATCGGCCTGTCTATTGCAAGGCCTTTGGATATACCAGATTACCAGATTTCTACCATCACCTTACAAGTTGTTCCCGTATATTTTTACGAAAACGGATCTATTTACAACCCTCGTTCAATGATTTATTCAGGTTACTGGGGCTGGGAAAAAATTGCCGATAGTGTACCCATGGATTATTTGCCACCGATTAATGCAGTCGAAAAAAAATAGAAATATCGTTAATACAGTAAGAGCGTCAACTACCAAACACCATTTTTTCTTTTTTTGAAAAGCAAATACAGTACTTTTTTTGGTTTCGAAGGTCCCGCCCTTCGTTACAAATCCTCGCCCCATGCTTCGGGCTGTGGGTTTTTCACTTGGTCGTGTTTAGCTTGCAAGGCCAGTCATACTATTGAGGGTTTTGGAACCACGCAGCACCTACCTTTGTTAATAAACCTGACAGAGCGGGTAGCCCACAGTAAAGCGTAGCGTAACGAGGACTACAAGCGATGGCGGGGCTGCTCTAGCCATGAAAAACAGACCTTTCGTTTCCAAATAGAACAATCTTTATGACGAACCTGATCTGTTTTGGATAAACTCTCTTGTAGATTCTTCGCAACCCTACCATTGACGGAATCCAATAGCGCGGCCGTCATTCCCGCGCAGGCGGGAATCTTAAAGCGTTTGCATTACGATTCCCAATCGAGTTGGGAATGACGATCTCTCGCAGTCCGAAATAACGATCACTATTAAATGTTAAATTTGTTAAAAATCTTTTGCGTTTTTAATAAATATTACGCCTTTTGGTTACATTCGTCCCTATGATTAAAAGCCTTTTAGTAGCCCTTACACTAATCTTGTTGGGTACTAATGCCATTGCTCAAAACACCTTCTCGATTAGTGGTTTGGTTAGGGATCAAAAAGATGGATTACCTGGCGCAAGTATCTATTTAAGTGGATATAAAATTGCTACAGTGGCTGATAACGACGGCAGATTTAAATTGTCGAACCTAAAACCCGGTAGTTATGATCTGCTCGTTCAGCTGGTTGGTTACCTCCCCTATTCTAGAAGTATAATCATTTCCGATAAATCGGTGCAGGTAGAGCTGGTTTTGAAAGAAAATGTTGCGCAGCTGGAGGAAGTTGTAATTAGGGCCGATCCTAACCGTCAGAAATATATTAACCAGTTTAAAGATTTCTTTATTGGTAAAACACCGAATGCTTCGCAGTGTAAGATATTAAATCCGCAGGTTTTAAATGTAGATTTCGACATTACCAAAAGCACTTTAACGGTTTCTACAACTGAGTTTCTGATTGTAGAAAATAAAGCTTTAGGTTATCGGCTAAAATATATGCTCGACCGTTTCGAGTACAATTCGAGAACACACATTATTTACTATTCCGGTCATCCGTTTTTTGAGGAATTAAAAGCATCAGCAGCTAAAAAGAAAAAGTATATCGCCGCCAGAGAGGTTGCATATTATGGTTCTTCTCAACATTTCTTCCGTTCGCTTTATGCCAACAAAACACAAGAAGAAGGATTTATCATCAACAAGATGGTAAAAGTGCCCAACCCTAACCGCTATCCTGAATATTTAATTAATGCCAATTTAGAAAAGATCAAGGCAGTACCCGAGAAAACGGGCATCAGGCAGAATAAAGGCAAAATAGATACCGCATTACTCGCCTTTTGGACCAAACAGAAAGAAATGCCCCGAACCATTGATAAATTTTCGAGAGCGGAGGTGCTTACCGATACATTGGTTCACTATTTTAACCAGAATTTAAAATACCTTAGTTATACTGATGCATTGCTGATCCAGTACACCAAAGAAAAAGAATCTCTGGCTTATTCTAACACCGGTTTTTGGATCTTCAGGCCTTTGGATGTACCCGAAAATGAAATCTCTGTTGCCAACTTAACTGGCGAAGGCGTGCGTTTCTATGAAAATGGCGGCATTTACGACTCCCGATCGCTCTTGTACGAAGGTTTCTGGGCTTATGAAAAAGTGGCCGATATGGTACCGATGGATTATGTACCGCTACCGAAGAATAAGTAAGGGAAGATGTGAGACGGAGGATTGATCTAAAACTAAAAATGTTGAAAAGTAACTATTCTTAGAAACCAAAATTACTAATATTTTTAGTAATTTTAATCTATGATTGGCGAAGAAGAAAAACAGTATTTTAAAGGACGGGGTGCTCAAGTTAATCCACATAACAAATTTCTAAAGGATGTTTATGTAAAGGAACATGATGAGGGAATAGATGATTGGGAGGAAAGCGATCGTAAAACCTCCTTTATTTTTGAAAATTCGAAAACCATTGTAAACAAAGTTGATAGCCCCGATGTAGGCATGGCTTATTCTTTAAATCCCTACCAGGGTTGCGAACATGGCTGCACTTATTGTTATGCCCGCAACTCACATCAATATTGGGGCTATAGCGCAGGAATAGAGTTTGAGCGGAAAATAATTGTTAAAAAAGAAGCGCCAACACTATTTAAAAAGTTCCTGGAGAAAAAAGGTTGGGATGCCACCACCATTTCGCTTTCTGGTAATACCGATTGCTACCAACCTGCCGAAAGAAAGTTTAAACTCACCAGGCAATTGCTTGAAATTGCATTGGCCTATAAGCAGCCCATTGGTATGATTACCAAAAATTCGCTTATTCTTCGCGATCGGGATATTCTGCAAGAAATGGCCAAGTTAAATCTCTGTATGGTTTATGTTTCCATTAATAGCTTAAACGAAGATTTACGGCAGGTAATGGAACCCCGAACTACGACTGCCAAACAACGGTTAAAGGTGGTAGAAGAATTGAGTAAAGATGGAATTCCTATGGGTGTTATGGTTGCCCCTCTTATTCCTGGTTTAAGCGACCATGAAATTCCGAAAATTCTAAAAGCCGTTGCCAATGCTGGTGCGCAAAAGGCCGGTTATACCGTTGTAAGGCTAAACGGAGCTATTGGGCAGATATTTGAAGATTGGCTGCGCAAAAACTTTCCAGACCGTTTTGATAAAGTTTGGCACATGATTCAGAGTTGCCATGGTGGGAATGTTAACGATAGCAGATTTGGTGATCGGATGCGTGGAGATGGCAATATTTCGCAAATGATCAGGGATAATTTTAGGCTGCACTGTCGCTTAAATGGCTTAAATGTAAAGGATATTATTTTGGACCACTCTTTATTCAGGATTCCGAGTAACCAGGCGAGTCTGTTTTAAAAATTTTTGAGGATAAAGATCCTCAGCGCTCAGGGCCGTGGTTTTATCATCACGGCCATCTCAAATATTGTTGGTCACAATTGTAATACTACCGCGTTGACACATCTTTTTTAAGAATAGTTTAAGCATCATGCTAGGTTCCTTAAAAGAAGTACAGGCCGTACCGAAGAACGCCGTCAATCCCAAGAGCCAGGGAAATCAAAAAAACAGGTGCAGTTCACGTAAATTGGCACTAACAAACCTAAAACGCAGTGGTTTTGTGTTCATAAGCGATGATTTAATGTTTGAAAATATTGAACACAAAACGAAGTGCCGCTGTTTTTTGATGTGTATGGGATTGTGCAAAAGGCTCATTGCCGGATTGACAAAGCGCTTTGGGTACTTTGGCGCCCCAAAGTACCATGCCCCGCGGCATAGAGCGAAAAAACTATAGTTAACAGTTTGTACCGATTTGCAATCGGGATCTTTGAGGTGTGGCTTTGTAATCCGCTTTAGTAAATTTGTAATCCACGGTGATAAAACTTAGTTTTAACGCCATGAACATTGCATTAGTAACTTACCTGGATAAAGGAGCTTATGATAGCACCACAGTTGAAAACGAAGATGATAAACTCTTAAATTTCCTGAAAGAAAAAGGATTAAATATTGAAAAAGTAATCTGGAACGATGAGCATATTAAATGGGAAGATTATTCGCTTGCCATTTTAAAATCGCCATGGGATTATTTTGACCTCATTGTAGATTTTTATGCTTGGCTTAATCATTTGGAAGCAAAAAATATAAAATTGCTTAACCCCATTGAGGTAGTGAGGTGGAATGCAAACAAGCAGTATCTGCGGGAGATTGAAGCTGCCGGATTAAAAATTACACCTAGTTTTTTCATTCAAAATAAAGAAAGTGTAAATCTTGAGCATTTCTTTGAGAAATTTAACACCAATAAGTTAATTGTAAAACCCTGTGTGAGTGGTGGTGCAAAAAATACATTTAAGGTAACTGCAGATAATGTGAACGAGGTTAACCAAAAATTAAACCTCCTTATTCAGGATGAAGATTTTATCATTCAGCCTTTTCTGCCAGAGATTCTGGAAAACGGCGAATGGTCTTTCGTTTTCTTTAATGGAACCTATAGCCATTCATTAATCAAACAGGCTAAACCTGGCGATTTTAGGGTACAGCCTGCGCATGGTGGATCTGTGCACCCGCAAAAACCGAATGAAGAACTGATTGCTACAGCACAACAATATGTAACGTTATTTGCTAAAGATTGCCTTTATGCACGCGTTGATGGCACTTTCGTTAATGGTGATTTTTTGTTGATGGAACTGGAATTGATAGAGCCTTTTCTATTTTTGAACACCGAACCCGAAAATTATGAGCGGTATTATAAGGCTTTAGTAGATTTGATTTAAAACAGCCACCGTCATTTCGAGCGGAGTGCAACGAAGTCGAGAAATCTACATCAAAAAGATTTCTCCATTACGCTGCGCTTCAGTCGAAATGACGAAATAATTTACTTAGCTGCAAAAACCTGAACCCAATAATTATCCGTTTTAGCTGCTCCCATTTCTTTAAAAGCGGCATTCATGATATTTTTACAGTGATCTTCACTTTTTATCCAGTCATTAAAAACCTGCGCTTCTGTGCTTTGGCCAACAGCAGTATTTTCACCCACTGATGTCCAATTGTACCCTGTAGCTTTAACCCGAGCTCCAACGTTATCACCATTGGCTGATGTATGTGTTAAGGTTTTTATAGCGGCCATGTACTTACTGTGACCAATAGCTGCAGTGCCTAAATTTACACTCCAGCTTAACATTCCAACAGGAGGCATAACAGTTGTGCCACAATTGCAACCAGCTAAACGGGTGTCATTTACTAATTTTAACAAGATTTCGTTATTAATATTGGTTGCCGTAGAAAGTACCGGAGGATTGTTTGTTTCTGGAGAATCACCAGTTCCTTTTTTACAGGACAAAGCACAACATAACGCCAAACACGCTAGTGGGAAGGTAATTAGTTTCATTAATAGGAATAGTTTAAGGAAAGGTACAATGATTTTCTTTAAAAAAATTAATTTATACCCATCTTTTTTGTGCACGCCAAGAACAACTAAGCGTTAGCCGAATATATTTTAAACAAAAAACTCCCGATTTTCATCGGGAGTTTCTTATTTATTTACTTGAAGAATCTTCTTCTTTTTTTGGCTCTTCTTTTTTCTTTTCGCCTTTTTTGTGATTGATTGATATCAGTTCAGTAGTTTTATCGTAATCAATTTCTAAAACATCACCTTCTGCCAGTTCGCCTTTAAGGATCTCTTCAGCGATTGGATCTTCTAAATATTTCTGAATCGCTCTTTTTAACGGACGAGCACCAAAATTACTATCAAAACCTTTATCAGCAATATATTCTTTAGCATTATCAGTTAATGCAATTTCATAACCAAGGGTATGAACGCGACCGAATAAAGCTTTTAACTCGATATCGATAATTCTGAAAATTTCATCTTTACCCAAGCTATTGAATACCACTACATCATCAACACGGTTTAAGAACTCAGGAGCAAATGCACGTTTTAATGCACTTTCAATTACACCGCGGCTATGAGAATCGGCCTGGTTTGTTTTCGCTGCTGTAGAGAAACCAACACCTTGACCAAAATCTTTAAGTTGACGCGCACCAATATTAGAAGTCATGATGATGATTGTATTTCTAAAATCAACTTTACGGCCTAAACTATCAGTTAATTGTCCTTCATCCAAAACCTGTAATAAGATATTGAATACATCAGGGTGAGCTTTTTCAATCTCATCCAATAAGATTACAGCATAAGGTTTTCTTCTTACCTTTTCAGTTAACTGTCCACCTTCTTCATAACCTACGTATCCTGGAGGCGCACCCACTAAACGTGATACTGCAAATTTCTCCATATACTCACTCATGTCGATCTGGATCAAAGAATCATCACTATCGAACATGAAGCGCGCCAATTCTTTTGCCAACTCTGTTTTACCAACACCTGTTGGACCTAAGAAAATAAATGAACCAATTGGTTTTTTAGGATCTTTTAATCCGGCTCTTGTACGTTGGATCGCTTTGGTTAATTTTTTGATCGCATCATCCTGACCGATAATTTTCTCAGCCACTTTATCGTACATGTTCAACAGTTTTGCACTGTCTGTTTGTCCAACACGTTGTACCGGGATACCAGTCATCATCGAAACCACTTCGGCTACATTATCTTCTGATACTTCGTAACGTTTAGTTTTGGTTTCAGCTTCCCACTCTGCTTTAGCTTTATCTAATTCTTCAATTAAATTTTTCTCTGTATCGCGGAGTTTTGCAGCTTCTTCATATTTCTGGCTACGTACAACTTTGTTTTTCTCTAATTTGATATCTTCAATTTTAGCTTCGATATCAATAATATTCTGAGGGACGTGGATGTTGGTTAAGTGAACACGTGAACCTGCTTCATCTAAAGCATCAATGGCTTTATCTGGCAAGAAACGATCAGAAATATAGCGAGATGTTAAAGTAACGCAAGCTAAAATAGCTTCATCAGTATAAGTTACACCATGGTGTTCTTCGTACTTATCTTTAATACGTGTCAAAATCTCTACAGTTTCATCCGGTGTAGCCGGCTCTACCATCACTTTTTGGAAACGACGGTCTAAAGCGCCATCTTTTTCAATGTACTGACGGTATTCATCTAATGTTGTGGCACCAATACATTGAATTTCGCCCCTTGCCAAAGCAGGTTTGAACATATTGGATGCATCTAATGAACCCGATGCTCCACCAGCTCCAACAATGGTATGGATCTCATCAATAAATAAAATTACATCAGTAGATTTTTCAAGCTCGTTCATCACGGCTTTCATACGTTCTTCGAACTGGCCACGGTATTTTGTACCGGCCACAAGCGATGCCAGATCTAATGTAACTACACGTTTGCCAAAAAGCACACGCGAAACTTTACGTTGTACAATGCGTAGGGCGAGGCCTTCTGCAATTGCCGATTTACCAACTCCTGGTTCTCCGATTAAAATCGGATTGTTCTTTTTTCTGCGGGATAAAATCTGTGATACACGCTCAATTTCTTTCTCGCGGCCTACAATGGGGTCTAAACGACCTTCTTCTGCAGCTTTTGTTAAATCACGGCCGAAGTTGTCCAAAACAGGCGTTTTAGATTTTATATCTGAAACCTTTTTAGGCGTACTAAAGCTTTCCTCTTCGCGATAATCGTCATCGCCTCCTGTAGAAGCGCTGTTTGAGATATCATCTCTGAAACCATTTTTATTCACTTCAACCTCCTGTTTAAAAACATCGTAAGTAACACCATACTGCAATAAGATTTGTGAGGCGATGTTATCATCATCTCTCAAAACCGATAACAGCAAATGTTCGGTACCAATTAAATCGCTTTTAAATATTTTGGCTTCTAAGTAAGTGATTTTTAAAACTTTTTCTGCCTGTTTTGTTAATGGAATATTGCCTAAGTTTACTGTAACACTCGAAGTACCGCGAACGGCATCTTCAATTGAGCGGCGCAATTTACCGGTATCAACCCCTAACGATCGTAAAATTTTTATAGCCATGCCATCGCCTTCGCGGATGAGGCCCAATAATAAATGCTCGGTTCCGATGTAATCGTGCCCTAAGCGGAGCGCTTCCTCCCTACTAAAAGAGATTACATCTTTAACCTGTGGTGAAAATTTTGCTTCCATAATACCTTTCTTAACAGCTACGTCCCTAAACTATAAAATAACTTTATAAAAACGAACGTACTGTTTTCTTTATTTTATCAACAATTGCGCCATATGGGTGGATAAAGAGGCTTTTGAATGCCTGAGAACCCAAAATTCAATGTAAGATTATCGTTTAGATAAATATTATTTTATTTATATCTATCTACGTAATAAGTGTTCTAAAGGTTTTAAAGGGACATTTGCCAAAAACATCCGCTTACAGATATTTTATTGTCGGTTTATTGTAAGGATTTTTTCGCCAACAAAAACTGACAGTTTGTATCTTTTTACTTAGGCAATTTACAAGTTTTGACAGAAAAACAAAAAGAACGTGACATCATTTAACAATTTCATTAGATAAAAATCAACAAGCTAATCTGATCAACTCTACTTATTATAACCTTAATACGAAGTTAACTGTAATTAGGTTGTTTTTGTTTTCTAACTGCCTAGTTTATTGTAATTCATTTATCATAAATAATAAGTCCATCTTTTGATGCAGAAATCAACTACGTAGCTTTAATATTTCAACCATAAATCGCTTCGGCAAATTGGTCTTTATTATTTAAAAATAACTTCTGCAAAAACTGTAATGGAACATCGGCAACACCAAGTTTATCACATTTTGAAACGACATCATTTAAATCGAAATGACCAGATAGCGATTGATAAAGTTCTCCTTCAGTCTGCTCAAATCCCATACTCCAATCTGTAAAACAACGCTGCTCATATTTGCCAATTTGCAGTAGAACAACCGATTCATGACGTTCATCATTTACGATTTTGTTAAAAAGTCTGCGAATGATCCGTTCATCTCCCTCAAGCAATTGCATAAACCTCCCCTTACTCTTTGTAATATGCAGGCCTCTTACATATAATAATATCCCGGTAATGTTATTCCGGCTATTAAAATCTCTGCACTGATTAAGCAAGGCTTTAAGTTCGTTATTGTTAAACAAGCTGCTCTCTATGCTTGTATAAATTAAATAAAAAATCGGTTTTAAAATTTTAATCTCTAATTCCATAAGTTAATTAACGCTATTTTTTTTACATTTCATTAAACACACGCCAATTATCAGATTATTTTACGAGAATTAATGCAAACACGGTCTTAAATACCAAAAATCAATTAAAAACCATAAATAAACACACCATTTGCCCTCATACAACAATAATCTAAAAAATTTTAAGTGTAATTATTGCTTTTATTTTAGGAATCATTGAACTTATCTCTTGCCTGTAGTGCTCATTTATTTAAACAACCCTACCAATAAAGGAGCTTTGGTTGATGTAGGTACTATAATGAAGAAGACATCATTGATTTCTATATTGTTACGAGCTGGCTTGCCTTTAGAATATTTGCCATATTCAAAAGTTATATAAATCTTACAACTGGTGCAGGAGGCTGTATCATAAATTGTAATTCACTTTGAATTTGTCACGGAGAGCCTGTCGAAACACCTTCTAAGACATTTAAAACGGGTCCATCGACAAGCGGCGCCGTAGGAGTCCTTTTCGAAGGATGACAATTCTGTATTTATGATACAGTCTCATTATGCACTACTTTTTCTCTTTTCTCAGATAGATTATACTAAATATTGAAAAACCTCAACAAAATCTTCCTATAATGACAAATACTACAGGGAAGCTCCAATAAAGCTTCTGAATATAAATGCTGTTTTTTCATTGCAATGAAAGTTGGCAGTTATGCTATTACATTCAAATGTAATCATTATGGTATATAGGTACCGCTAAATTCCGTTAAGCCATCTTTACGCATGGCTTCGATAATTAAGCAGGTATAGGTAAAATCCCAGCTTGAAGTAACCTCTGAATTCTGATTAAGACCATGATAATTAAAGATTTGAGATTCAATATTTCATTCATTACTATCTAACAAAAAGTTAAGTGGTTTAATATGAATAATCCTCAAGGCTGAGTTAGGGCTTGAGGATTATTCAGTGATGGCTATTTCAAATTAAAGTGATTTTAGCGATACTCCTTTGACTATCCAATATTGATTACCTTTAGTCATAGTAGCAAGAAAGCCGATTGAAACTTTAGTAGTTTGGGTAAGGGTAAACTGAATCTTATTATTCGCGAAATTTGTATAAGCCAATGATGTAGATATTGAAGACACATTAGGAAGTGTATCCCCAGCTGCAGCCACAATATAAACAGGGTCTATAGCTTCATTTTTTCCCATTTCTATCTCAAAATTATATTGCCCTGCCGGAAGAGTAAATGATTGATATATTTTACCGTCAACAATTGCAGCAGTATTATCCCATCCCATTTCCATAGCCAAAGTTCCACCCTGATCAGAACACCAGCTACCATAACCTCCATGGTTTTTAACACTGGCAGAAACAATCCAATCTTTTAGCACACGCCATCTGCCACTACCACTGGCACCATCTGATATAAATGGATTTCCCTTGTTTTTGAAATATCCAGAATAATCAAGCAATACACGTTGAGTTTGGAAAGCTGTTGCGAAAGTATCAACACACAATGTATCAGGTAAAAACAGCGTACGATATTGAATATCAGTCCCTGCTTTTATATCGGGAATAACTGTCCTGGTAGAATCAATTTTCGTTCTAATTTTCTTAATTACATTATTTGTATTTGTATATTGTACTTCTGTAGCAAATACTCCAGTTAGCCTGTCCATACCTAACCACGATACAATCCCTTTCCCTGTACTGGCATCTGCAGAGGCTGAAGAAATTGGTCTGTTAGATAAAGATGCTTTATAACGATCTCCATAAGATCTTGCATTTGCATATACTGGAACAGACTTATTACCGGCCTTATCAAAGGTATAAATCTTAAAATTCTGAAAACCTTCAGTTACATTTTGTATCGAATATACCAAAGTATCAATAGCATTTTTCTTAACTACTGGCAGCACCACTGAATCTTGGCCATTGTTCCAGAATATTTTACACTTAACAACTTTTGGATCAGCTAAAAACAGACCTTTTAACAATACCCTATTATCTCCGGAAAACATCTTAACAGAATCTAATTTTCCGGTATAAGATATTTCACCTCCTTCTATAAACTTCTTAAAGTCATCCTGCTTAGTACACGCAGTGTATAATACGGCAACAAGAAGGAGCGCAAAAAGTACTTTAATTCTGCTATATTTTATGTTGTAATTATTCATATTTATAATTTTAATAGGTATAAAATCTATCGAGGGTCTCCATAACATTGTATTTCAGCAATTGACATGAAGGTTGTTCCCTGCCAGTTTTTATTGGTTTTGATACGCAGGTAACGAACTTTTTTGCCAGCAGAGGATAAAGTGTAACTAATTCCTGCATTAGCAAAAGCATAATCCTCAGAAGTTTGAACACCATATGGACTTCCAGATGGTTTGGTTGATTTAAATGTTCCTAGCATAACCCAATTATTGAAACTACCATCAGCCGGCGGGTTATCTGAACCCCAGATCTCAAAATCTTTTAAGTTACCTCCATAATAATACATCCTTCCTGCATTCAAATATTCTGGATAATTCCATACGACTATCCGGCTAATAATAGCGGGTTTACCAATATCAAATGTTACCCATTGAGATGTAATGTTAGTTACATCTGTTAATGAACATTTAGGCCAGTCTATAAGATTATTATCCCACATATTCTCTAATGCAGTTGCTGTATAAGTCTGTCCTACATCGGTAGGGAGTTTTAAAGGTTTATAAAGAGACTTTGATAACGGAGTTTCATATAAAGGCTTTATTTTAGTATACAGCGTATCACTATAATTCAACCATCTATCACGTATTGTTATGGCGAATTTGTTTTCAAGTGTATCAAAACCGCGAATAGATTGATTAATATCTGCTGCTGAGGTATATATGTTTTTTCCTATTTGTTGGTATTTTCCATCTTTAAACATCATCACCTCAATTGATAAATCTGCCTTTGCAGGATTTGCTGTAGTGAAGTTAACACCCGCAAAATCAGGTATAACTCTTAAATTTCGAAATACTTCCTGGATAGGGTTTTCCAATGGTTTGATATTAACAATTACTGGTGCTGACTCCACTTCACTTCTATTTACGGAATAAACTTTAACCTCATGTACATTAGTATCACCAAACCCCTCAACCAGCAAGCTGTTGCTATAATAAGATGACTTAACTTCGGCCTGAACACCACTTTTTAACATATACACGGCCTTGATGTACAACAAATCATCATCTTTAGGTAGAGTATAGGTTATTTTTGCATTTGCCGGTCCGTTGGTTACCGTAATATTGGAAACCTGCCCGGGAGGTGTTTCATTTTTTTCAAATGGTTTGAGTTCATCTTGCTTACATCCAATAATGGACACTGTTATACCTAACAGTAGCATTAAAAATAATTTACTAATCGTTTTCATATTTTCTGATTAATTAATAACAATATTACCACCCCGGATTTTGGACTAACTTAGGATTTACAGTTAAATCATAAGATCTTATCGGCCATAAATAATCACGTGGTGCTACAAAATTTTGATTTAAAACGGTTCTTACACGATAGTAAGACTGCTCATCTGGTTGATCAACACTCCAAGCTGTAATTGGCTGATTAAACATTTCCGTTGCACGCTTCCATCTTCTGATATCCCAAAAGCGACTACCTTCAAAAGCCATTTCAATTAAACGTTCCTGCTGAATAATACTTCTCATTCCATCCTTAGTGGTATACTTCGAAGGATTAGTAGAATAATTTGTCCAGGAAGCTTCTATGCTTTGCAAACCAGCTCTTAGTCTTATTTTATTGATGTATTCGTATACCTCAGAAGAAGGGCTTGACAGGGTTTCGTTCTGCGCTTCTGCATACATCAGGTATAAGTCAGCTAAACGGATTTCAGGCCATGCATAAGTACGATATGTTGCACCACTACTGCTTTGTGTCATATTCCAATCCACTACTTTTTTAACGAAATAGCCTGTTTCGTTATACCAACCAAAGTTATTTGCACCGGCTAATTGCGTTGATTTGGCTTCGACAGTAAACGTATTTTCATCAGAACCAGAAGGGCTATCGTATTTATACCATGTAGCACCATCAAATGCTAGATCAGCATAAAATCGTGGCTCTCTATCAAAATTTAATCTTGCTGTAGTATATCCTTCTTTGATATAAAATCGTTCAGCTTTTACAGCCTTTCTAAGTGAATATCGATTAGAAAAATCTAGTGTTTTATCTTCATTGATCGGTACACCATTTTTGCTGTAAAACATCTCGGCAATTTTTATTGGTGGAGCCAATTGCTGCCTGGCTACCCCAACAGGAATTGGATCACTACCTTTCATTAAACGTGGCATTGCAACCTGTTGTAAAAAACTAGTCAAACTATTAGAATTTGCCCATACATGCTCTTGATTCTGTGCAACTCTTTCGGTTAATGCGCCTCTAATGGTAAGTTGCAGCGTAGTTGTATCAGACAACTTAAATTGTGACCCTGGAAATTTATACAACCTAAATCCAGCACCTTCAGCAGCTGTAATTGCAGCCTTTGCAGCATCTGCTGCCTTTACCCACTTATTAGCATCATATGTTGTATTGAATAAAGCAACCCCATCTTTATCTCTAAAACCTGCATAATCACTATTCCCATTGAATAATGGACTGGCAGCGGTAAGCAACAGTTTGGCTTTAATAGCAAGGGCTATAGGTTTTGTAATACGCCCTAATTCATTTGTACGATCAGTTATAATAACTGGCAAATTCGGCGCTGCTTCATCCAATAAATTACTAATGTAATCTACACATTGATCGAATGGCAAACGTTTAACCCTAACATCTTCCTGTGTTGCATCAAGATTTAAATTTTTATCTACAATAGGTATAGGTCCGTACATCCGTAAAAGCAGATAATTATAATAAGCCTTTAAAAATTTCACTTCCGCAATCCAGCGTTGTCTTTCATCTAACTTAAGGTCTGAAACTTTACTGGGGTCCTGAACATTTTCAAGGAAAATATTACAGGTTCTGATCGCCCTATACAAACCACCCCCCCCTTGATTTGATCCATTCCACATATCCATTAGTGGACTATCTGTATTTTGACTACCTCTGGCAATACGCCAGCCATAAGAGATAAATTCCCGCTCTTCAATATTCGACCAGATTTCATCGCCAGCCATATACCCAGGATTTAAAGTTGGATCACCATCTCTAGGCAAAAATGAATAACAGGTAAACAGATATTTTTCTGCCTCATTTCTTAAGGTAAATGCGTTTTCTATCGTGGGTACGTTATCTGGTACGATATCCAAATACTTTTTACATGAACCCAGAGAAAACAGACACAATAATAAAACAGAAGCAGATTTAACTAAACCGAATTTATTTTTACTTTGGAATATTATATTAATATTTTTCATTTTCATTTCTTTAGCGACTTTAAAAACTTACACTCACACCTAAATTATATACCGTTTGAACAGGGTAGCCTAAACCGTTACCGCCCATTTCTACATCCCATAATTTAAATGAGCTGAATGCAGCTAAATTGCTTGCATTAACATAAAACCTTGTGGCTTTTAAACCCAGTCTACTTTGTAATTTATTAGGCAAATTATATCCAAGTTCCACACTTTTTAGCCTTAAAAATGAGCCATTACGCATCCACCAGGTAGATTGATATTTACGACCATCAAAATTATGCTCATTATTATTATCAATAAAACGTTCACTTAACCGTGGCCAAAATGCATAAATATCGCGATTTTCTTCACTCCAGTGGCTATTGGCAATGACATCAAGTAGTCCATTTTGTGAGCCTCCATTAAATACAAATGGTGAGATATTCTGAGGATTGATAAAGAACGATGAACGTGCAGATCCTTGAAAAAATGCAGATATATCAAAGCCTTTAAATCCAAAAGTTCCGCCAAAACCATATATAATTTCTGGCGCTTGTGGCAATCCGATCGGTACTGCGTCTGCCTCTGATATAATACCATCCCCATTTACATCCCTATATTTAATATCTCCTCCTCCATAGGTATCTCCGGGCTTACCGCCAAATTGAACTGGGGAGTTTCTAGCCTCATCATTATCAACGAACAAACGTTCTGCTATAAATCCAAAAGCCTGTGTGCTTGGTAAGCCTACACGGTATCTGTAAGCTTCATTTGCATTATAAGATGGCTCATCATTAATTAAAATTTTGTTAGTTGCATATGTAAAGTTTCCTCTTAACTGCAAATACATACCATTGCCAAAAGATTTATTATAATTAGCCGCAAAGTCTACACCTTTGCTTTCCATCTCATTTGTATTTGCCTTTATTGCTGCCTGAAGTCCCATAGTACTTGGAACATATACCCTATCAGTTAAAATATTTGATCTGTTTTGTTTATATACATCGAAATTAAGGCTCAAATCATTGAACAGCGTTAAATCCAAACCAAGGTTTAGTTGTTTTGATTTTTCCCAGGTAATCAGTGGGTTTGCATAACGGGATATTGAAATTCCGTTTTTGTTATAAAAGTTATTTTCTCCAAATGAAGCACCGTAAGCGGCATCATTCATATTAACCTGCGAAAGGTAAAAGAAACGATCTTCAGGTCTTCCAATCCCATCATTACCGGTAATACCATAGGTAGCTCTTAATTTAACATTGCTTAAGACTTTACTTAATGGTTTAAAAAACTTTTCATTTGAGATCAAATAACCTAAACCAAAAGATGGAAAAAAGCCAAATCGATTGTTGGCCGCAAAACGCTCTGATCCATTATAACCAAAGTTGAATTCAGCTAAATAACGATTATCATATCCATAAGTAGCCCGACCGGAAACGCCCTGGTTTCTGGATGGCAATGATAATTGCAAGTTACCGGCATTGGCAGCAAGATAATTACGCATTGTGGTAATCAACATCCCGCTAACAGCATGCTTTTCACTAAAAGTATGATTATAATTTACAGCCACCTCTGTATAAAAAGTAGAGTTTAAACTTTTGGTGCCTTCAGCATAATTAAGATACTCAGAACCCGTAGCTCCGTAAGTTGGCGGAGCCCCACTGTTAAGTAGATTTAGCATAATACCTCCACTCGGATCTGGCATTGAAGAATAATAAAATGGATTATAACTCCGAGCAATATCAAAATAGGAATATCTGATTACATACGACATTAAACGTGCACTTAAACCAGGTAAAACCTCCTTAAGATCTTGTTTTAATTCAATCTGAGTTTGCAGGGTAGAAGAATTATTATCTTGGTATCCTTTTACCATTTCAGCATAAGGATTGATGTATAACGATCCACTAGGAGAAATTGCATTACCAAACAATGGATGCTTGGCGAAGGGTTGATAACTTGACGGGTAAACGGCCGGAAACATTACCGGATTTGACCAAAGTGCCTGATTAAATATTTTTTGCCCACCATTAATCTTATTTCCATTACTATCATATCCTCCAACTGGTCCCGTATAATCATCAAATTGACCATAGACCCTAATAATTGCTTCAGTTGTATTGGTTAAATTGATATTAACGGTTGATCGAATTGAATAATTTTTTAGTTTGATATTATTATTAAAATTATTTAGATCAGCTACCTTTAATACGCCATTATCTATATTGTAAGTTCCTGAAATATAATAGCTGGCCTTACTTCCACCCCCTGTTATATTCATGTTATACCTTTGATTGATTGTATAGTCTTTGATTAGCTCTTTAATCCAGTTATTGTTTGGATAAAGAAGAGGATTTTCACCGGCTGCCGTAGCGTCAATTTTAGATTGTAGATATGGTAATATGCCAAGCCTGTTACGCGTCAAGGCAGCTTCATTGGCTTGCTTCATATAGGTAATATTATCTGCAAATTTGAAATTCTTTGTATTACCGGATAATGAAGTTTCAGTACGGAAAAAATATTTGGTTTCACCGGCCTGTCCAGATTTAGTGATAATCAAAAGGACTCCGTTTGCACCTCTGGCCCCGTAAACTGCTGAAGCAGTTGCATCCTTTAAAACGTTGAATGATGAAATATCATCAGGTTGTAAACGGGCCATATCATTTTGAGTAGATTCTACCCCATCAATCAAAATTAATGGGTCCTGCTTTCCTGAACCAAAGCTGCCCAATCCCCGGATGAAGAAAGAAGCATTATCTGCCCCTGGCTCCCCACTTCTTTGGTAAGCGATCATACCCGCAACCCTACCCGCCATCATGGTAGTTAAGTTACTGGTTGGCCCCTTCAATTCTTTAGGATTTATAGATGTGATGGAACTGATTACACTGGTTTTTTTCTGTGTTCCAAAACCAACTACAGCAACATCGTTAAGTGTATTCGCATCTGATTTTAATACGACACTAATATTGTATACACCATCACTTCCCCGCTCATAGTCAGCAACATTTTTGGTTACTGCCTTATAGCCCACAAGTGAGAAAAGTAATTTACCAGATCTTGCAACCTTGATGGTATACCGACCTTGATCATCTGTGGATATTCCCCGACTTGTTCCAGATACCTTAACGTTTACCCCGGGCAAACCGCCTACAGTATCCTTCACCACCCCTTTAACAGTTACTTCACTTTGTGCAGAAGCAGAAAAACAAAAGCCTGTGAACATCATTATGCCCACAAGCGTTCGGAATACGCTTCCACGGAAAAATAAACAGCCCCAAATTTGAGCCTTCTTTTTGTAGATTTTTCTCATTGTTTGATTTTAGTTTGATATTGTTTGTTGATTAGTTTATTCATGAGCATACCAATCATCATATGGTTCAACCCTTACGATGGCAGATATTCTTACTTTGCAAAACTCAGATGAAAGCTTTCCTAGTTAGTGAAAAGCTTAATGATAAATTAGGCAAAATCATCTATTATAGTGATACTATAAGTAGAGGTTATTCGAATGTTTAGAATAGTTTGGTTTTCTTCATATGTTCAGTTATTATATTTGGTTGTAACAAATTAACTACTAAAACCCCATCCAAGTAAGGGGCAATATGGTAATTCTTAGGGGCCAAATCAATAAGAAAGCCCATTAAACACCTTATTAAGCTAATATTTCCAAATTAAAACGTTGGAGTAACGATTATTTTTTTGAAAAAAAATAAAATTAAAACTAACGACTGAAGTTTTGAATGAACAGAAATTGGTTAATAATATGTTGTTGAAATTTAAGTGTCATCGGGTTTCAATGACATCATATGGTATTAAACAGAAAAGATTAACAAATGACAGTCAAATAAGCTGCCAGAGATTTTGATATATTGAGGTTCATCATTAACTTCTTTAGTTGATTTGGCATTTTCTAAACTTATGATATACTTTACAAAGCATTTTGTAATGGGCTTGTTGTTCTTATCTTTGTAAGCAATTTTGGCATTGCCATTATTTGGTTGGGTAAAATCAGTCTGTAAGAAAACTGTTAACCTTCCTTTAATATCAATCTTAGCATTAAACTACTTTAAAAACAATACATTATAATGTCTGACGAAAAAATAATCTTTTCAATGGCAGGTGTAAATAAAATTTACCCTCCACAAAAACAGGTTTTAAAAAATATTTACCTTTCTTTCTTTTACGGAGCCAAAATTGGGGTTATCGGTTTAAATGGTTCTGGTAAGTCATCCCTTTTAAAAATTATTGCCGGTTTAGATAAATCTTACCAGGGTGAGGTGGTTTTCTCACCAGGTTATTCAGTGGGTTATTTGGCGCAGGAGCCGATCTTGGATCCTGAAAAAACCGTTCGTGAGGTGGTTGAAGAAGGCGTTGCCGAAGTAACTGCTATTTTAAAAGAGTACGAAGAAGTAAACGAAGCTTTCGGGTTAGAGGAAAACTACTCTGATCCTGATGCGATGGATAAACTGATGGCCAGACAAGGTGAGCTTCAGGATAAAATTGATGCTTTAGGTGCCTGGGAAATTGATTCGAAACTAGAAAGAGCCATGGATGCCCTACGTTGTCCTGATCCTGACACTAAAATCGGTGTATTATCTGGAGGTGAGCGCCGTCGTGTGGCCATGTGCCGTTTATTGCTTCAGCACCCTGATGTATTATTATTGGATGAGCCTACCAACCACTTGGATGCCGAAAGTATCGATTGGTTAGAGCAATTCTTACAAAATTACGAAGGAACTGTTATTGCGGTTACCCACGATAGGTATTTCTTAGATAATGTTGCCGGATGGATTTTAGAATTAGACCGTGGCGAAGGTATTCCGTGGAAAGGAAATTACAGCAGCTGGTTAGATCAAAAAGCAAAACGTTTATCGCAGGAAGAGAAAACAGAAAGCAAACGCCAGAAAACATTAGAACGTGAGTTAGAATGGGTACGTATGGCGCCTAAAGCACGTCATGCAAAATCTAAAGCACGTTTAGCCAATTACGATAAGTTAGCTTCAGAAGATGGCAGGGAAAGAGAAGATAAATTGGAACTTTTCATTCCTGCCGGGCCTCGTTTGGGTAATGTGGTAATTGAAGCTACAAACGTTACCAAAGCTTATGGCGACAAAGTATTGTTCGATAATTTAAACTTCTCCCTTCCTCCGGCAGGTATTGTGGGTATTATTGGCCCCAACGGTGCAGGTAAAACCACTTTGTTCCGTTTAATTACTGGTCAGGAAGAAGCAGATGCTGGTACGTTCCGTGTTGGCGAAACGGTTGAGCTGGGTTACGTAGATCAGATGCACAACGATTTAGATGCCGATAAAACGGTCTATGAAAACATTACCGATGGATTGGACAATATCCAATTGGGTACTAAAGCCGTTAACGGACGTGCCTATGTTTCAAAGTTCAACTTTAATGGCGGCGATCAACAGAAAAAAGTAGGTATCCTTTCAGGTGGTGAGCGTAACCGTGTACACTTGGCCATTACTTTGAAAAAAGGAGCCAATGTATTGCTATTGGATGAGCCAACCAACGATATCGACGTAAACACTTTACGTGCGTTGGAAGAAGCCTTAGAAAACTTTGGGGGTTGTGCTGTAGTAATTAGTCACGATAGGTGGTTCTTGGATAGGATCTGTACGCACATCCTTGCTTTCGAAGGTAACTCTGAAGTTTATTTCTTCGAAGGAAACTATTCAGATTATGAAGAAAACCGCAAAAAACGTTTGGGTGATGTTACCCCAAAACGCATCAGATATAAAAAACTGAATTAATACAAAGTCCCGATGAGAATCGGGACTTTTTTGTTTGAGGAAGTGTTCTACAAAAACTACTCCTGAAGGAGAAATCTTTTTAATATAGTCCAAAGATCTTTCCTCCGAAGGAGTTCCTTTGGAACACTCCCCGTTGCTCCGGTCGAGATGACGATTTTTCGATTTGAGCCTTCAATGATAGCGTGATCGAAGGGCCATTATCAATTTAATGCAAGTTTTTCAAGGCTTTTTTTACCGCAGCATCTGTTACTTCTTCCATTATTTTATAACCTGCAAGGTTGGGATGAACACCATCAACCGTTAGTTCGGCACGCTGCCCTTTTCGTTCATCTACCAGCGGTGTCCAATAATCTAAAATGGTATAATTTCTTTTTTTGGCGTAGGCCACAATTTTTTCATTTAAGTTCACGATGGAATCGGCCGCTTTAATGCGCTTATTCCATGGATATTCGTAAACAGGCAGGTATTTACAGAGTATCACTTTAATGTGATGCAGCCTCGCCAGTTCTGCCATCGATTTAATGTTATCCATAATTTTATCGGTAGTAACATGGCCTGTATTACCGGCTATATCATTGCTCCCTGCCAAAATGATCACTACCTTTGGTTTAAGGTTAATTACATCCTGCCGGAAACGGATGAGCAGTTGTGGCGAAATCTGTCCGCTTATCCCCCTATCCAGATAAGGTCTGTCCTTAAAATATTCGGGATCTTTTTGCTTCCAGAATTCGAATATCGAACTCCCTAAAAAAATAACTCTTTTTTCTTTTCTGTTTGGTGGTGGCAAAAGTTCATTTTCTTTCTGGTACTTGCTTAGCGCAGCCCAGTCATCAGCAAAATTCTCTTTTTCAGGTTTATTACTTAACGGATCTGTCTTCAACTGTGCAAATGAACTGCTTGCAAAGACCAATAAAAAAAGGATTAGGATTTTACTTTTCATGGGGTTTTCGATTTGAACAAAACGCTAAACTAATTAATTCCCCGATTAATTAAATTCTACTCCACTTAAATTCACATTCGTTCTGCCTTTTTTATTCCCGAATTGGCTCAGGTTGTAACCTAGTGTGGCCTGAACAAAGCGGCTGATAAAGCGCGTTCTGTTTTCGGATATGGAATTGTTGCTAATACTGGTACTAAAAAGTGCACCTTGATTAAACAGATCGTTCGCCTGGATAGAAAAAAGGAGTCTGTTATCTTTTAAGAAAGAAGTATTCAACCCCATGTTCACCAATAGTGGGTTGCCGGCATATAGGTTATAGCCAAAATTTAAACTTTTAGAGGCCGATGCATTTACCCTAAAACGTTTATTTGGAATCCAGCTTGCACTGCCATTTAACGCCAGAACCTGGATATTCTTAATGTTCTGGTTCATCACAGCGTAAGTGTTTGAACTAAAGCTGTATGATACGCTGGTATTAAAATAATATTTTTTTTCATTCAGGTTAAACCTAAAAGCATTCGAAACATTAATTCCACCACTCTGGTTTAATACATTTTCGGTATAAAAAACATTGTGGCTATAGGCAATATTTCCATTAATGGAGAGCGACAGTTTATTAGTTAACAGCCTTTTATTAAAAGAATAATTACCACCTATGTTATAAATACCATTTACATTCTCGTAAGTAGTTTGTTGTTTTAAGCTGCTTAGCGTATCTCTCAGAAAAACCGTATTGCTTACAACACTATTAAAAGCAAAAGTTCCCGATAAACCTGCCATTATACTCAATCCCGATTTGAGGTCAAATTGATTATAGCTAAAATCGGCAGTATGGCTCGAAGTTGCTTTCAGATCTGGATTACCGATAATCAGATTCTGTACATCGTTATTATTTCTAACGGGTTGTAGTTTATTAAAATCCGGAGAACTGGTGTAACCATTATAGCCAAAACTCAAATTCCCGTTATCTTTAATCTGATAACTCAAATTGGCAGACGGCGAAAAGTTTAACTGATAGTTTTTTAGCTCTTGTCCTGTATTCTTGTATTTACCAATAATGATACTAGGAGAGAAATTGAGTCCTAAATTATAACTGATCCGCTTTGCGTTGGTATTAAAACCGATCCCGAAATTCTGATTGATAAAATTAGACACGTAATCCTGCCCCAACGAATCGACAACAAAACTGTTTCCCAGCGGATTGGTAACTGTTGTAGTTTGCAAGCTCCGGCTCCTGCTAACCGAAAAACGGTAAGACAGGTTAATAAAACTGTATCCTGTACTGTCGTTTGGCTTTTTTAATGAATTGGAAAACTGGAAATTACCCCCAAAATTGGAGTTCGAGGTATTATTATCAACCAACCTGTTCAGTAAAGAATCTTTAACCAGTATGCTGGTGGTTTCGTTGTAGTACCTGATAATATCATTAATTGTACTGTTTGAGTTTCCTTCGCTTGTGCCGAAATTAAATCCCATAGATAACGATCGTTTATTATTGGCCAACCGCCTAGACCAATTGATACTTCCATTAACATTAGGATTACTGTTCCGAGAACCTGAATTAGACATCAGATCCTGTTCGATAAAACCTGTTTTATTGGAAGTAGAAACCGCGTCGTTACGGGTATCGGCCAAAGCCCCACTAAGCGAAATATTAAGGTAGTTCTTCTTTGTGGCTCCATTTAAGCCAAGGTTGATGTTATTGTTTAGCGATTTGGAATTATTGGCACTTTCTCTTAAATCAAATATTGTTCCCTGCGGGTTAAAGGTTTCCAGGTAATTACTCTGAATAGATTTATTAATTCCATTACTAAAATGATAGCCACCATTGAAGCTAAATTCCTTCGAAATCTTGTCTCTTATATTACCATTTAAACCTCCATTGTTCATTTTGGTAAACTCATTATTTGTAATACCATAACGGCTTCCAAAACCAATTTGCTTCGTTTTTTTCCATATACTACCGTTACCACCTAAATTATGTGCATTATTGGTGGCAGAGCTCATATTCATTCCGCCAAAAACACCTTTGTCCATACCAGGCTTAGTAATCAGGTTTAACATTTTTTGTGGCGCGCCCACTTTTATACCTGTAAAATTCGCTTCATCACCATAATCCTCAATTACCTGTAGTTTAGCAATAATATCAGCGGGCAACTGCCTGATGTAATCTTCTACATTACTGGTAAAAAAATCTTCACCATTTACCCGTAGCTTGGTCATTTTTTTGCCCATGGCGGTAACAGCGCCTTTTTCGTCAACCTCAATGCCTTGAAGTTGTTTTAACAGATCTTCCACTTTATCATTTTCTCTTATGGTATAGGCAGCAGCGTTATACTCAATCGTATCTTTTTTGATCTTAATGGGGTCTACCTTTACTTTAACCTCCACATCTTCGAGACGGATCGTTTCCATCTTGAGCATAATAGGTTCTAAAACGGAGTTTTTTTTCGAAGATTCAATTTCGTAAATAGAAGCAAACGGCTTGTAGCCCAATGCAGTAATGGTAAGGTAGAATTTATTTCGGATTACTTTTGCGAATGCAAAGTTTCCCTTCGCATCAGAATTTGAGCGGAGCGTATCTTTATCGGTAACCAATCGGATGTTTACGCCCTCAATAGGCTTCTTCAAAGAATCGATTACATTACCACTTATTTTAAACTGAGACTGAGAGAGAGCGTTAAAGGAAAGTGTGATCAGTATAAAAAATATTAAAAAGCATAAATTATTGCTTTTTTTCATCCCTCGGACCTCTTTTGTAAATCACAAGACCATTTAAAAAATTACGCAGAATCTGATCGCCGCAAGGTTTAAAATTCTCATGGTCTTCATTTCTGAAAATATCGCCTAGTTCTGCCTTCGTTACCTTAAATCCAACGAGGTCGCAAATGGTTATAATATCATCAGTTTTTAATGATAAGGCTACTCTTAGTTTTTTTAATATATCGTTATTGCTCATTTTTATGATTGAATTAGAGAATGTCTGAATTAGTGAGTATTGGGTTAGCAGATTGTAGCGTAATTAGATTAGAGAATTAATGAATGAGTAAATTGAGCTATTGAATAAACGCTTGAATAAATAAATTATTGAATGACTACAAAAATAAATCTAGAACTTTAATCCCCATTTTACCAATGAACCAATGAACCAATGAACCAATGAACCAATGAACCAATGAACCAATGAACCAATGAACCAATCACCTAACTCGCTATTTCTAATTTAAGTTTTTTTCCTTTAATTTTTTCGCCGCTTAATGTTTTCAATAATTGATATGCTTTGCTTCTTTTAACAGCGACATAACTGGTGGTATCTTTAACTTCGATCAGGCCAAGGTCTTCTTTTGTTAAATTACCTTTCTGCAAAAATAAGCCTACAATATCAATTTTGTTAATTTTATCCTTCTTACCATGTGCAATATATAGAGTTACCCAATCGCTGGCTTCTGGTAATTTATACTTTTCGGATAAAACTTCCTCCTCAATATCTTCTGGTAAATATTTATAGTGCTCTTCTGTAGTTAAAATAGCATAGGCCGTTCCTTTTGCGTGCATCCTCGCCGTTCTACCATTGCGATGGATATAAGCATCTTCGGTGTAGGGCAATTGATAATGCACAATATGTTCCACCTCAGGAATATCCAGACCACGGGCAGCCAGATCTGTTGTAATCAAAATCCGATGGCTACCATTTCTAAATTTAAGCAATGCTTTTTCGCGATCGAACTGTTCCATCCCACCATGAAAAACATCATGCCCTAAACCGTTTTCGAAAAGTAAATCACTTATCCGATCTACCGTTTCCCTGTGGTTACAAAAAACCAATGTATTTTTACTGCCTATTTTACTCAGTAACCTGAAAAGGTAATCTAGCTTATCGGCTGCAGGTGCAGTTATTTTTTTGAGCTTTAGATCTGGTTTTGCCTCTATATTTTTTGAAAAATCGACTTCAACAGGCACATTTAACTTTACAAAAGCCGGAATTTCTTCCATTTTGGTAGCAGAAGTAAGTATACGCTGTTTTAACGAAAGCAGTGAGCCAATGATGTAAGACATATCTTGCTCAAAACCAAACTCCAGTGCCTTATCAAATTCATCTAAAACTAAGTTTTCGATAAAAGATTCGTCAAAGTTTTGATGCTCCAGATGGTAAGCTATCCTACCAGGCGTTCCGATCAGGACGGCAGGTGGATGTGCAAGATTGTTCTTTTCTATCCGCACGGCATGACCACCATAACAGCAGTTTACTTTAAATGAAGTACCCATTTGTTTAAAAACCTGCTCTATCTGTAAGGCAAGCTCTCTCGAAGGAACCAAAACCAAGGCCTGCACTCCTTTTATCCCGGTTTTTAGGTTGGAAAGTAATGGCAATAAAAAGGCCAGCGTTTTCCCTGAACCCGTTGGCGCAATCAATATTACATCTTTACCAGTCTTGGCTGCTTTTACAGAAGACTCCTGCATCTCATTAAGTGCAGTAATATTTAATTTTTTTAAGGCATTTTCTATCATTCCGCCATAAAGGTAATCATTTCTCTTTATGCCCAGAACTACAGCCTTAGTTACGGCTTGAAAAATCTTTCCCTAAGTCTCCGCAGGGTAGAAAAGTTTAATCTTTTCTCGAGCAACATTAACATGTTACCACGTTTAGACATTGATGATATCACTTTTTCGTTAACGGCATCAACCGAAGATAAGATCTTGTCAGCCAGTTCATCTGCAAATTTATTCGCTCTGCTATTTTGTAATAACTGGAGCTCTTGAATTAATTCTGCTCTCATAATTAAGAATTTTTAATGAATGTACAAATATTAACGGACCGAATAATAATTTGTTTCAACAAATAATAAGTTCATCTAAACTATTATTACTAACTTGTTGATAACTAACTTTTTGTTAGCAAATAAACAACCTAACCTTAACACTTATTTAATTTTTAGCACTTATTTTTATAAAAACCTGATTACCATTCGTCCCAAAGGGATTCCTTTAGAATTAACCTCAAAAAATACAAATGTATGACGTGGAAAAAATTTAGTGGTGAAATTATTCAATCTTCAATCCTCGAAGAAGTAGAAAACGCGATTATCAGAGAAAGCCAAAACGGCTTTAAGCTTAAAGTTTGCATCGGTACCGATTCGCAGGTAAAAGGCGCAGTAACCGATTTTGCAACTGTAATTGTGCTGTTAAGAGAACATCATGGCGGTTTTATGTACATCCACCAGGAAAAAAGCACACAACAGGTAAGCATCAAAGAAAGAATGTTAATGGAAGTACAAAAATCTATCGAAACTGCTTATTCTATTTGTGATCTACTTGATATTTATGACGTGGCTTTAGAAGTACATGCCGATATCAACACCAGTCCATCGTTTAAATCGAACAAAGCACTTAACGATGCCATGGGATATATTTTAAGTATGGGCTTTATTTTTAAGGCTAAACCAGAAGCATTTGCCAGTTCTACCTGTGCTGATAAAATGGTGCATTAGCATAAAAGCTTTGACAAATTTCTTGGTCAGATGCCAGAAATTTGTCAAAGCTGATCATTTTTTAATGAATAATATTTAGTTTTTTTTGGAAAGCAATTGCAGTAGCTTTTTGGTTATTGCAGTCCCGCTCCCGCTTCTGCCGACTGAAATATCGGCATCTCGCTTTGATCAGGTTTAGGCGGCTAAAACAGTACAACTATTAGGGGCAAAATAAATATAGCCATACCAATGTCCTTACAAACTTCGCGGTTATTCTTCGACTACACTCAAACTGACATACATAGTATATTCACCTAACTTCATTCCATCTGCACCTTAACTTTGTGGCTCGTGGTAAAAAAAGACGAAGATGTAAAACGGACTAGCACACTCAACTCTGCGCTCTCTGCGCCTTCATTCTGCGAACTTTGCGGTTAAACCTAAATATCTTCAACAAAACCCCATCTTTGTTGTTGTGCTTTAAAACAAGAACTTGAAAACTTATAGATTAGAATTTACCCAAAAACTCCCTGTTGATCTGGATACCGCCTGGGACTTTTTTTCTTCGCCAATGAACCTGGCCGAAATCACCCCAAAGAATATGACCTTTGATGTAACCTCACCAAACATCATCAATACTAAAATGTACCCCGGCCTGATTATCACCTATAAGGTTGCCCCTTTGTTTGGCATTAAGTTAAACTGGGTAACGGAGATATCACACGTTAAGGATAAGGAGTATTTTATCGACGAGCAACGGTTTGGTCCATTTGCTTTCTGGCACCACCAGCACCATTTCGAAAAAATAGATGGCGGTGTATTAATGCATGATACTTTACACTATAGCATTGGCTGGGGACCGATCGGCGTAATTGTAAATGCCATGGTGGTGAACAACAAAATCAACGAAATTTTTAAGTTCCGTTACCAAAAGGTTGAGGAATTATTTTCCGTGCGCTAATTACCACTTTTTCGTTGAAATGGTTTCAACTTTCTTTTTGGTTTTTTTCAACCTTATTGGTTGCTAAATACTTCTTAAAATCATCGCCAAATTTTTCTATTTTATTATAGGCGCTGTTTAAAATATCTTTCCATGCGCCTGCACTCAATTTGCCAGGTGTACGCTCTAATGGCACGCCAATTTTAGTAGTCGCTACAAAATTTCCATAACGGTCTCTTTGATATGGGATAAAGAGCAAATCGGTTAACCAAAACCTATATTTGCCATTACGCGCCTCGAAAACAAAATTGTAACTTATTTCCCCGCTTGGATGGCCAGCTACCAAAATTGTTTTATCAATTACCATAGCCCCCTTAGCCAAAACAGAAGTATCGGTTGCACTTTCTTCCCTCATCGATTTTTTATAAGCGACATTAACAAAAGATTTAGCCCTTTGCAACAAGGTATCTTTGCTTATCAATTGCGAATCTACCACCTGATAATAGATAAATTTACCGTTGCCACCTTTCGAAAACTGTTTCTGTTGTGCGGATAATTGAATTGAAAAAAGAGCAAGAGTAATAAAAAGAAGATGCTTCATAGGAATAGATTAATGGACAAAACTAAATATTTAAAGGTAAGAAAAAGCCGCCCCGATTTTACATCGGAACGGCCTTATATTAACAATTTTATTTCCTTAAAAAGCGTAAACTGCTGCTAAAGAGAACTGACCTGCATTTGGCGCTAAAGCTCCACTCTTATTAAAGAAAGGTTTATCGCTGTTATGGTCTAATCTCACCTCTGGAATAAAGGTTAAACCACCAGATTTAACGTTAGCAGTAAGTGTTAACGCTGTAGTAGAAGTAGCCGCGTTTGGCCCATAAGCTTTAGCTTTAAAATACTCGCCTCTTAAACCTATTGTAACCGCTTCAGCTACTGCATACTGAGGATATAATGCAGCACCTGCATAACTTCCCTGTACCGAACTATCTTTTATATCATAATTAGCCGCGTTTAAACCCAATTTAAATTTCTCTGTAATTTGATAAGAAGTAGTTAAATCTATGATAGTTCCGTATCCACCATAACCAGCACCCGATAAGGCGTTGATATAAGCGGTCCAGCCTTCAACCGGAGCAACCATTAACTGGCCACCGATAGCCGAAACACCTCTCGTAGCTGAATACACGTTCCAATCGTTAAATAAACCAGCCATTAAACTTACTTTATCGCTGAATTTATAAGTAGCCTTAATACCCGCATTCTGGAATGGACCATTGGTAAATAAATACGAAGTAGAGTAGTTAAAGTTTCCAACTGGAGAAATTACCTCATAGCCAACAAATGTTCCCATGTAACCAGCAGTCATTGAAAATTTATCTGTAAAATCATAGTTAACATATAAGTTTTGGATATGGAATGACGAAGCCGATGGTAAAGAATTAACCGCAGCATCTGGTATAGATTGCCCCTGTCCTCTCGGACCAAAAGACAGTTCCCCTACAAATGAAGCTTTGCCAGTTTTTTTCTTCAAAGCAATATCGATCATACCCAACGAAACCGAATTATGGTCGCTGGCAAACGAAGTAATAATGTTTGGTCTTTTGGCAAAATCATATTTAAAATACGTATCTACCGACCCTGAAATTTCAAGTGGTGATGTAGCGGTCTCTTGAGCCAGCGCACACGTAGTGCTGGCCATTGCAAAAATAGCGGTTAAAAGTTTCTTCATGTTTGAGCTTATTTTGAGTTTAGATATTATAAATCCTTAAGATATTGATTCTGTTAATGGACTGTTTTTTTCGATATAGATCGCTCTTTCTTCAACTAGCAAGGTACCTTGAGAGTATTTCTCGTCATGTTGAGAGGCATCAAGGCCCATTTCTTCTTCTTCATCCGATACCCTGATTGGGTTAATAAGATTTACCAGTTTGAAAATTACGAATGATACAACGAAACTGAATATAATTACAATTACAGCACCTTTTAATTGCGTGATAAAGAACGCCGGGTTGCCATAAAACAAACCGTCAGCACCAGCAGCATTTACCGTTTTGGTAGCAAAAACTCCTGTTAACAACATACCAACGATACCACCCACACCGTGACAAGGGAAAACATCTAATGTATCGTCTAAACTGGTTTTTTGTTTCCAGGAAACCACAAGGTTTGAGATAACTGCGGCAATAGCACCAATAAATATACTTGATGAAATACTTACAAAACCTGCACCTGGTGTAATGGCTACCAAACCAACTACTGCACCGATACAAAAACCTAAAACCGAAGGTTTTTTACCTCTTGCAACATCAAAGAACATCCACGATAAACCTGCAGCACCTGCAGCGGTATTTGTAGTTAAAAATGCGGAAACAGCTAAACTACCTGCACTTAATGCAGAACCTGCATTAAACCCGAACCAACCGAACCATAATAAACCAGTACCAATCAATACGTAAGGGATATTTGCAGGTGGAACTTCTTTATGCTCTAAGTGAGATTTTCTACGTTTTAAAACCAATGCACCAGCCAATGCAGCCATACCAGCAGAAATGTGAACTACGGTACCTCCAGCAAAATCCAATACACCCATTTTAAACAAGAAACCTTGTGGGTGCCATGTCCAGTGGGCTAACGGAGAATAAACGAATATTGCGAATAAAACAATAAATAAGATGTATGAGGTAAAACGGATACGCTCTGCTACGGCACCTACCACTAAACCCGGGGTAATAATGGCGAACATTAATTGAAACACAGCAAATAAAGATAGCGGAATGGTTAAGTCTGCTCCTCCCTGAAGGTGTGGCGCTCCAGAATTTACGCCTTTAAAGAACAAAAACGTAGATGGATTTCCTATAAAGCCACCAATGGTATCTCCGAAGGCTAAACTAAAACCTACTACTGTCCATAAAACTGTAATTACTCCTGCAGCTACCACACTTTTAATCATGGTAGATAATACATTTTTACGATGAACCATTCCACCATAAAAGAATGCAAGGCCTGGAGTCATTAAAAATACAAGTGCAGCTGCGATTAATATGAATGCAATATCAGGCCCACTGTACTTGCCTTCGTCAAAATTAGGAAGAAGTGGAATAAATAGAGCGAAAATTGCGACAATCATCAATATCGCAAAAGGCGCATACTGTTTAAAGGAGAATTTACTCATAGTTTTTAGTTTAATTTGTTTGTATTGTTTAAATAATTGAAATATGCTTGATTTATTTTTCTAAAAATACGACATATTGTAGTTTTTACACCATTTAATTGAAATATTTTAATAAAAACGAGTGATTTTTATAAAACAACACAAAAATTAACCTTAAAAATAAAAATACCAAAAAATACAGGGGATTTTAATACAAGTTTTTAATAAAAACAAAATCACATATTAACCATCATTTATATGATTTTACCTAAAATTTGTAAAAAATTGACTAAAAAAACGATCAATAACAGAAAAACCCATGAAATTTCACGGGCTTTTAAAAAAAATCATTAAAAAATTTAACTTTTTACGAAAAATAAGCAGATCCTTGAACCACCCCTCTTTTTTCGATTTCTTTATCCATATAGGTTTGAATTGCTGATTTGTTAAGTCCCCAGTTAGGCGCAATCAACAAATCCCAATCTGAAATACCAAAAAGCCGCTGAATAACAATATCCGGACGTAATAAAGGGATTAACTCGCAAAGTAAGTCGGTATATTCTTCGAGAGAAAACAATTTAAAGGGTTCCTTTTTATACTTAGCGCCCATTATCGATCCCTCTACAACATGAAGGTGATGAAACTTTACAAACTTGATTTGTGGGAAACGGTTAATTTCATGAATATAGCCGTGCATCTGCTCGCGGGTTTCCCAGGGGAAGCCAAAAATGGTATGCACGCACAGATCGAGCTTACTATCTTTTAAAAGTTCTACAGCAGCAACAAATTCTCCATGACTGCAACCCCTGTTGATCTGCTCGAGGGTTTCATCATAAATAGATTCCATGCCCATTTCTAAATCTACATCGAAGCGATCAGTGTAACTTTCTAACAAAGCCACCTTTTCTGCATCGATACAATCAGGCCGTGTACCAACTGCAAAACCAACAATATCTTCGGTATTGATCGATAGCGCTTCATCATACATCATCTTTAAATAATGTACCGGCGCATAGGTATTGGTATTGGGCTGAAAATAAACAATATACTTATCGGCTTTATAAGAGGTTTTTGCCCTTAACATGCCCTCCGCAAGCTGATCTTTTATATTTGGATTTTTACGTGAAGGCTCCGGCGTAAAAGAATCTACATTACAATACGTACATCCACCATAACCTTTGCTCCCATCACGGTTGGGGCAAGTAAAACCACCATCTACAATTACTTTAAATACACGCTGCCCTTTATACTTTTCGCGCAAATGCGTGCCGTAATTTTTATATCCCTTTATACCTGAATCTACAAGTGTTCCCATTAATTGCAAAAATACGGTTTTTGTTCGAGACGAGTGATTAGGGAGGTGAGATTTGAGATATTAGAAAGGAGATGTGAGATTGGGCGTACAATTGAGGGTTTAGGGTTTAGGGTTTAGGGTTTAGGGTTTAGGGTTTAGGGTTTAGGGTTTAGGGTTTAGGGTTTAGGGTTTAGGGTTTAGGGAAAACAAATCTATAAAATGGTATGTTTTATTCTTTCAAAACATTTTGCATTGATATTTTATTTCTGCTCAAAACGCTTCTGAAATTCCTCTTTTGGCATTATGTAAGTAAGATACATATAAACATTATATTCATATTGTTCTATTGGAGTATCAATAATTACTTTTTGACCTTCAGGATGTTGATTTGAAGCTACAACTTCTGTAAAAGAATTTTGAAAGCCACGGGCACTAAATACATTTATTGGTTGTCTTGAGTCCCAAATTTAAAATTCTGCATTTCATATTTATTGACCTTGGCATAAATGAGTCTATTTTTTTTGACTTCCCAAAAAAAAGTATGGTATAGATCAAACATGATAATCTTAAAATATTTTTTCAGGTTAGGGTCATAAATCAATCGATAATCCATATTAGCTCTTCTAATTCCATCCCGCCCCATATTTTTAGTTTCCATGGAAATTGTCAAAGATTTTGACTTAACAGTTTGATCAATCCTGTCTTTAATATTATTCGTCTTAACGGCTGGTATATTTAACTTTATTTCTATGCTATCTTCAATGTAACTTCTCATGTACTTTTTCCCGTCATTCTTGTTGATGAAAAAGTAATTATAGGCAATGAGTAGCAATGGTAAAATAATAGCAGCTCCAATGATATAACATAAAAAACCACTCATGTTTTTAAATATGCTCATATTAATTGTCTAGAGCGACTTCAGAGAGGGATCTCTAAAAGTTAAATTGTAGATTGATTCTTTAGGTGCCAAAAATGAAGTTGTATAACTCGTAGTTTTTAATTGTAAGGATTTAGGGATCAACAATTTATTTTCGAGACAATCTGATACACATTTGAAATGGCCCATTTTCCATCATTAAACTTATTTTTAAAAAAATAGTTTAATCCATAAAGTATACATGGAAATATAACTAATACTCCGATGGCCCAACCTACTACCTGCGAAATCTGCTTATTCATCTAAACTATAACCTAACTAAATCAATTAATTTTTTCCAAAACGTTTCTCAAATTCTTCTTTTGGCATAATGTAGGTTAAGTACATATAAACGTTGTACTTATACCAATCTGGTGTCGTATCGATATTATAATCACTTCCTGCTAAATCCTGATCCGTGGCACGGTGCTCGGTTAAAGGCTTATCTGCTCCACGCACACTAAATACAGGGATAGGCTTTTCTTTTGTTCCATAAGTAGGGTTGTTTAAATCTTGCTTGTTAACTTTTATCAATACTTTCTTATTATCAATTGCACCAAAAAACTGGTTATAAAGATCAAACATGGTAATTTGAAAGTATTTCCTGGTAGTCTGATCATATGCCAACCTGTACATCATGGTTGTCCTACTGCTCCCATCCCGTCCCATGTTCTTGCTTCGCATAGCGATAGTTTTACTTTTTATACTCATAAACTCTTCAACAGACTTAGCTTCAGGAATGATAATTTTTAATTCTGAGAAGTTATTTAAATATGAAGAAATATATTTTTCGGCTTCATTCTTATTAATAAAAAAATAATTGTACCCTATTAATAACAAAGGTAAAATGATGGCTGCGCCAATGATATAACCAAAAAAGCCACCCATGTTTTTAAACCAATTCATATTTATCCGTTTATAGCAACAATGTTTATCCCCTGCCTAGTAGCATTATTTTGCTTACTTAAAAAATAAAACTGTTTAAATACATTCTTGAAATTATCATTTTCCATTCCATTAACCCATTGCTCTATACCAAAATTTACAACAGCTCCGGCAATCCCAACTCCCAAGCCTACCCCAAATGTTTTAAGATCGGGTTTTAAGCTTAACCCCCTCCAGCCGCTGGCTGCCCATGGCATCCGATAAGACCTGCTTGCAATATCCTGAGCTAAGCGTACATTTGCTGCCCTTGCCGCTGTTTCTGCAGCTTCGTTGGTTAACCCCCTTGCCGCTAATTCTGCTGCTTCGGTTTCTAAAGCGGCAGCCTGACTGCCCAGCTGAGATACTTGGGTATTTAAGGCCTGATTGGTTGGGATCATCTGTTCTTTAATAATTTTGGTACCTGTTTCCCCTGCACCAATACCTGCACCAACAGGTTGATTAACAGCTTCCTGTTTAAGCTGATTTTCTAAATCACTTCCAAATGTCGGCGGAGGAACCTGAACACCCTGCAACATTTTATATTGATTATCAAGACCTTCACTTTCATTTTTACTGTAAAAATAAGCACCAAGACCAGTTCCGGCAACAGCTGCAATCGGACTCCCTAAAAAAGTAACCCCAGAGATAAAGCCTTCTACGAATTGAGAAAGTACATGGGTTGCAACTTCGGCATTATTGTTACTGGCATAAGCTTCTGCATATTGTTGTGCTTTAACCGGATCGGCAACAATTGATACTACTCCACCTTTACTGCATGAAAGTATAGAAGATTGAAGCAGCGCATTTTTGCCATCAATTGTTACTTTAGCATGAAATAGTTTCCAATCTGTAGATTGAATCACATCGCAATCATTACGGGCAATAACCTCTCCTGCCACACTAGCGCCAACACCTGCAACCGCTACAGTTGCCGCCACCGCAACAATAACAACCGCAGCTGCACCTGCAGTGGCTACAATTGCTGCCCCAATAATAATACCTGCGGCAATCCCTAAAAGCATGGAGCCTAGTCCGCCCCAAAATTTTTGGGCATTTTTACAGACAAAGGTCTCGCTTATTTTTCTATCATATACATTTAATAGTGCTTTACTTTCACTTTTATAAAAGGTTGTACCATTATGGATATGTACTAATTTTAACGGACTAGAAATGGTCATACTTGTACAAACTACGCAGGTGCCTGCGGGAACATAGGACTTACTCATAAATCAACTAATTTTAATTCATAATTAATAGTAATCTGAACATTGTTCTTTATTTCTTCAACAATAACGATGTCTGCTTCAGAAATTACATTTTCGTCCTTATTTACAGTATAGGATTGATTGAAGCTATAATCGTATGATGAAAATTTAAATCCAACATAAGGTTTAAATTTTTCATCATATTGCTTAACCATAAAATCCATACTTATAGAACTTTTATCTAAAACACCAGTTCTGTTAATTTTTATCACTTCAGGAGATTCTACGCTAACAAACTGACCAACATGGAGTTTATTTTTTCTATAATCGAACAAATTTGAGATAAACTCTTTGTCATATGCTAAATTACCTTCTTCTTGAACGAGATAATTATCGAAAATAATATCGAAAAATAATTTCGATTGAAAATCGCTTAGCAGTAATTCATCATTGTTGATTTGTTCTTCTGCCTTATCTATAAAACTTTGAATATTTTGTCTTGCATCTGCTGACTTTACAAAATCATAGGTTTTTAATGTTGCTCTTTTATATTCTTCCCATGCCTTTATAACTCCGGTTTTATCAATTATTTTATTTAGACATCCTGTTTTAGCATCGAAACCTAATTCTATATTACTCTTCACAATATCAAAATCGCATAATAGTGATATGGCCGTTTGAAGTTGCGGGGGTTCAAATTTGATTATGTTTTCAGTCAGCTCAAACTGAAGACTCTTAAGATCATTATCAACAAAGTTTTTTTGCAGGATATACTCCTGTTTCGTTGTTCCATGGTTAACAATCTGCCCATTAAACTTTGTAATCACCAATTGCTCTACCCGATACCTATATTGTTTAAAGGTTTTCTGATGATCAATTATATTCTTATCTTCTTCCTGGCGTGTTATACGAACTAATTGATCGTTAACTTGCTCCTCCTCAAAAAATTTAAATCTGCTCATATCAATTAATATCTACCTGACTGCCTTTTAACGTTTGTACACCGGTTGAAGTTTGCGAAATAGTGGTTTGAGAGTTTACAACAATACCATTACTTGCTTTCGAATCGATGTTTTTCGTATCAATAGTTACCGCAGTGGTGGCATTTTTACCAATGTTAACAGCATCACCCGGCTTCTCACCTGCATTTGCGTTAATCACCTGCGTACCCTGAATATTGATCACCTTACCAATTATATCAATCGTTCCATCCTTTTTCATCGTAATACTACTTAAACCCGTCTTAATTACTATGGTCTCAGCAGATTCTGCAGTAATTAAGCCTGGTCCATTTTCAATCTTCACAAAGTTTGCCGCATTGGTACCCAGGTTTAGTGCATGGTTTAGATCATCAAAACTTAAAGCGCTTCCCTTTCTTGATGTTAAGCCCTTAGTATTACTATTTTTAAACCCGCTACTATCGCCGCTTTTGCCGTGGTAAACACTGCCCATTACAACCGGTCTGGCCACATTACCCTCTTCGAAAGCAATTACCACTTGGTCGCCTTTTTCGGGAATAACGTGGAAACCCCTGTTTTTTCCGGTATCACCGCTACCTGCATTGGGACTAACAACCCTTAACCATTCAGTTGGGTCGTTGGTTTGGCATTCCCACTTAAATTTAACCTTAATCCGGCCCTGTCCCTGTGGATCATCGTTATCAACCACATCTGCCAGCTGCATATCCGATTGTGGTTTTTGGTAATTCTTAACCATCAATCGCTCGGTTGTAGCGACCAAGCCTTCGAAAGTATTGCTGTATTTACCTGTTCCATCTATCTGGTGATTGATGGAGGTAATCAGGAATTTACCAAGGCTTTCGGTTGCAAAAGCAAGTTCTTTTCGTATACTCATGGTAATTTCGGCAATGCTGCCAATACTCAGTGAGGCATTATCTCCACCGGCATTAATTTTTAACAGTTCGCTGATGTGCGCCTTCTCCTCATTTTCTACATGGCTCTTAATATCGTTGCCGTTATCAACCCTGATTAAGGACGGCTGATTAAACGTCTTGCTATACATGCTGTTGGAGGCCTTAATGGCATGCGCCAGGTCAGGATTTCCGTCGGCTTTACCTGCACTTTCGCTCTGGAGCATCTCATCCTGTTTAGGATTGTAGGCAAACCGTTTATACTTGATGGGCGAAACTTCCATGGCATACTGCAGGTTGAACACATCGCGGCCATAAAAAAGCGATACTTCTTTTTGCTTGTCGGGCTTACCAAAATTAAGCTGCTTCCCGTCATAGTAAAACCACTCATGGTATTCGCCTGATAAACGGTTAAGAAATTCGAAATCGCTTTCGCGGTATTGGATAAGATAATCGATCGCCGCTTTTCTTGATGCATTGCTCACAATGGTCAAGTCGTTAGCGGGTGTATCTTTTGTGGCCAGCTTAACAATAGTATCGAGGTCTTTATCTAAATAAGAGCCTAAATCTGGTCCGCGATCTATTAATATAGTAGGGCTATGGCCACTTACAATAAGTACACCATGGTAGCCATGACTTTGTGAGAGTTCTACTTTTGTAACCAGTCCGGAAAAATGCTGCAGGTTTTCTAGCGAGTGCCCAAAAGAAGCCGTTAGGGTTTTGCCCACGAAACCGCGGCTATCATCTAAACTGATCAAACCCGGGGCACCCAATTGATCGTGGTTAAAATGCAATTCAAAATAATGGTGCTGGTTAAAAGCCTGTAGCAGATTAAAGGAAGCAAAATGGGCAATTGCCGAATCTTCAATACTAATTTCTACGATAAGTTTGTTTTCCATAACTATTTGGTTTCAGAGCACTTTATAATAATAGATTTTTATTTAAAAAATCTTCGAACAATTTTAAAAGAAGTGCTTAATGTTAAGTTTACTGGGTTAGGTTCAGTATATTTTGATTTAAATTTATATACGGGCTGATTATTGATATACATTTCGTAACATGGAAATCGATTATGTTCTCCATTTATTTCTACCCTGTAACAATCTCCTAACCTAAATATGTTTATTTCAAATGCAAAATCAATATTTGGAGAAAAAGGCTCTAAAAAAGGATATCCAGCGCTTGACCTCACTTTTATGACAGAATGATTTTCATTAATATCGTTAATTATATCGGGGCATTGTTCTGCTTCGCCTCTTAAGAATTGCGGAGGCTGTAAATAGCCATATTTTTTTCTACGATCAATCAGTGCAATCTTGCCTCCACCACCCTGGTAAGGGATCTTTGGAATTCTATCCATTTCTCTCACATTTAATGATCGGTAAGCGAACTGTACGAATGCCCTTCCACTAGGATCACATTTTTTTTGAAAAAGGTTAGCTCTACGACCATATTTACTTTGAAACTGCCCAGTTTTGTTTAGATCTAAGTTTATATCATTATAGGCATACAACCTGCTGGTGCCATTAATATCTCCGTATTCTCTATTATCAGTTTCACAAAATACTGTTGCTGGATACGGCTCCGACAGCCAAAAACCAGATATCCTGGCAGCCTGTGCATCAAATGCTTTTTGATTAACCAAGTTTTTAGGTAAAGTAATCGTTCTAAAAGGCTTTCCTAATGTTTTAGGTATAAACGCACACATCTTTATCTTCATACCAACAGATTAATTTTTATTAAATAGTTCGTTAATTTTCCGGTCTATTTCTTCTTGGTTTTTGAAATTAATCACTTTGTAATCTCTGTTTTTTGTTAAATATAAAACCATATAACTACCTTGTGCATGCCCTCCGGAAAATCCCCTTAACTGATAAATCTGGTTATCTTTAGTAATAGTATCTTTCACGAGATCAGCGTTAATCACCTCGAGTTCGGTTCTTTTTCCAGTCTTAAGGTTATAGCTGTAGAATTTCTCTTCAACTGGTGCTATATTCCTACTGTCCATCTGCGTTCTCAAAAAACCGTTCACAGGGATTTTATAAACCTCAAACTCTCCCTCCTTTACATTTGGAGCACCTTTTTTTTGTCCCCAAGCAATTACAACCATTCCTTCGTAACCTTCAGGTATCAGATATTTAATATGTGGTTTGTGCCAGTAAGAACATGAAAAAGCTAAGGAGCATATTAATAAAAGACTAAAATAAATTTTAATATTTGTTAATCCACTCAAATAGCTGAGGTGTTTCCCTATACTTTTTATAACAAACCTTCCAACGGTTGTAGAAGTCTGCGCATGGTCATCACCTCCCATTTTCACATTGGAAGGTCCACCGTGTGCATCATATTCTTTAATTTTCACGAGCGTATTCATTGTTGTTTATCTATATTTTAAAACCTCAACCATGGTTACATGGGCAAGCGCTAATTTTTCGTTATCGTTAAAAGTTAATTTTATTGCTGTATTGGCATCCACATTTATCTGAACAGGACGGGGCTGCTCTGTAACACCAATCATCGGCTTTTCTTTTTTAAGATCTCTAAAATGCCGCGTAAAATCACCTATGTGTAAAGAGTCGGTAATCGATTTTGGAACCAATAATATAATTCCCCCAATTATGGTAGCGGTATCGTTATTTTGATAAGGTTGAATGATGATATTTTGATCATTGTTAGTTTGTTTACCCTTATATATGCTTAGCGGTAATTCATCTGCGAACGATTTGTTCAATAATATTATGCCAGTTTCGTTAAACCTGTTTAAAGGAAGTTTTGCCACTGAATCGGTATAAGAAAGAAACAGACCGGTAACACTTGCTTTTTCTGCTATTTTATTATTGTTTGGTTTATCCTGCTTGTTATCTACATTACACCCTACAAAACAGGCAGATACCGCATATAACAAAACAAAAAACATATTAAAACGGAAGTATGAGCGCATAATCTGCATGTTAAAGGTCTAAAAGCAGTGCCGGCAAATAGCGGTTGACTTAAAGCGGCAACACCATTTATTCCAACACCTCAAATGAGCATTAGGCTAATTAATCCGGGTTTTCACCTGATCTGATATTTATATTAGCACAATGAGTTATGGCATAGGAATTCCCAAATAGATCTACATCATGGTTAAACACATAGGCATACTGAAGTACGTGGTACTCTTTGCCTGAAAAATTTAATCCAGCTTTGAAAGCCATAGTTTTAAAATTTAAAGGTTAAAATTTGATTAGCGTAGCTGAGCCACGGTAGCTCTCAAACCAAATATCAGGCCAATTGTAAGGTAGCCCCCTCACTAACAATCATTAAAGTAAAAACCAAAAGAAAGAAAATAAATGTTTAAATAGCTTGAAAATGGATTTAAACTAATAATACAGGTTGATAAAATTGTTGAAAAATTTTTACCGACACTTTACTATGGAACACTGCTTTTTTAGCTTTAGTCTAAAAAATCATACGTTTTTTTTTGTTTAGGGTTTAGGGAAAACAAATTGCAACTCCAAAGTTTAAAATATAGTTTAACCATTTCTTTTAGAAAAGCAAGGCCTGTGGTTCTTCGTAGTGTTAGTCCCGCCATATGCTCATACGCCTGCAGGCCTTAGGCGCAAGGCCGGTATCCGCCATGTCGGGTTTAGAACACTTAGTTTCCTGCACAGGTTTGTTTAGCTAAACCCGGTAGCAGCGGGCACGATCCCGATTTTTCCATCGGGAGAAGTAAAGCGGATAACGGGGCTTTCGGAACCGATTGAAGCAGAACCCTGTTTTCCAACTAATCTAAGAAACAGATAACACATCATACTTTCAATTATTTAGTAAAGCAGCCGCAGTGTTCCATATCAATATTTTCCCGCCACATGCTCATACGCCTGCAGGCCTTAGGCGCAAGGCCGGTATCCACCATGTCGGGTTTAGAACACTTGGTTTCTTGCACAGGTTTGTTTAGCTAAACCCGGTAGCAGCGGGCACGATCCCGATTTTTCCATCGGGAGAAGTAAAGCGGATAACGGGGCTTTCGGAACCGATTGAGGCAGAACCCTGCTTTTCAAAATGTAAAAATGAGATTGAAGGGGTTTGACGTGAGATGTGAAACATTAGATTTGAGATTAAAAGCCAGTTGACAGACAATATTCTTTAATGTAAAAACCTCGCGGTTTTTAAAAACTGCGAGGTTCCGTATTAATTCTTCATCTCGTACCATCATCCTGAACTTGTTTCATGATCTATCTACCAGTAAGATGCTGACTACATAGTAGCTACAAGGCAATTAAAAATACTATTTCTACCTTGTAAAACAAGTTCAGCAGGACGACCCTGGCTAGTCTTGCTGCTCTTTTTTATTAATAAAAAAATAGACGGGCACCCCCAGCAAAACAATCACAAGGCCCGGCCAGGTATACTGCTGTTTATAAATAAGCAGCAAAATACAAAATGCCGCTCCTATCAATAAGTAAATAATCGGCGTAACTGGATATAACCAGGTTTTGTAAGGCCTTTCAAGGCCAGGTTGTTTTATCCTTAAATAAATAACACCAAAAACAGTAATCATATAAAAGAGCACAATAACAAAGGAAATCATATCTAAAAGATTACCATATTGCCCACTTAAACATAAAGCAGATGCCCAAATGCCCTGCATCCAAAGTGATCTTTCAGGAACTCCATTTTTATTGTTTTTTAATGCTGCTTTAAAAAACATTCCATCTTTAGCCATGGTTTGAAAAACCCTTGCACCTGCCAATACGATTCCATTAACACAACCGAAAGTAGAAATCATGACCAACAATGCAATTACAATTGTGCCGATTCCACTACCGAAAATCTGCTCTGAGGCTGCAACAGCAACCCGATCATTGAGGGCAAATGCAATACTATCTCTGTTTAGGGTATTGAGATAGATAAAATTGACCAATAAATAAAGAATCATCACCGCCGAGGTACCCAAAACCATAGAACGTACTACATTTTTCTTAGGATTTTCGATTTCTCCCGAAACAAAAGTTACGTTTTCCCAAGCCACACTCGAAAATACCGAACCAACCATGGCCGCTGCAATTCCCCCCATTATTGCCATTCCGGAAATGGATTCCCATCCCGATTTCAGAAAATTGCCGCTCGGATCTGTTTTAAGATTATTGAAAGCATCCCAGCCAAAGCTCATATTTCCGGCCCAAAAACTGTTTTTCACCAGAAGAAAGCCTAAAATAATCAAGCCGATTAAAGCGACAATTTTAGACCCAGTAAAAATGTTCTGCAAAATTTTACCACCTTCAACACCTTTTGTATTAATATAGGTTAAAAGCAAAATCACGCCGATGGCCAAAATCTGGATCCAGGTTATTTTATAACCGCCGCTTTGAAAAATTGGGGCAGCATCATTTAAAGCTGGTATTAGATAAGCTGTAAATTTACCAAAAGCAACAGCAACAGCTGCAATAGTGCCGGTTTGAATTACGGTAAATAAGCCCCAACCATAAAGAAACCCCATCATTTTACCAAAAATCTCTTTAAGGTAGGTGTATTGCCCACCGGCTTTAGGGAACATGGAAGAAAGTTCTCCATAAGAAATTGCAGCGGCAACTGTCATCAAGCCAGTGATCACCCAAACCACAATCAACCAATAACCAGAACCTAAGTTCCGCATGATGTCCGCACTAACAATAAAGATCCCGCTTCCGATCATCGAACCCATTACCAGCATGGTGGCATCAAAAAGGCTTAATTTTCTTTTAGAAGGCCCATCTTCCTTTTCAATTTTCATTTTTAGTTGAGTTTAGTTTGGGAGCTAATTTATTTAAAAAAAAGAAAATAGGATGCTGTTCTGTTGTATTATTTTAAGGATGAAAAATTTATTCGCCTCTGTCGTGAAAATTTTAATCACAAGAAAAATATTTTATTAACTTGCTACTTATAAGTCCGAAGTCTGGAGTCCGAAGTCCACAGTAGATTAACGGATTAAATAAGTTTGGAGTTTAGAGCGGTTGCCTGGAGTCTATAAAACAATTTAAACAATTAGCCGATTTAAACAGTTCACCAGTTAAACAACAATGTAAACAACTAACCAAATATAAATTAATTATTAACTATGGATTTTTTACAAAACAATTTAATTTACTGTATTCCGGCGCTGGGCCTTGTTGGGATTATAGTTATGATGATTAAAAGCGCCTGGGTAAACAAGCAAGATGCAGGTGATAAAAACATGCAGGAACTTGCAGGCTATATAGCTGATGGTGCTATGGCCTTTTTAAAAGCCGAATGGAGGGTATTGAGCATTTTTGCTGTTTTTACAGCAGCACTTTTAGCTTACTCCGGAACAATTACCGAAATTAAAGGTGTTCCGATGCATTCGAGCTGGATTATCTCTATCTCTTTTATTATTGGAGCGGTATTTTCTGCAACTGCGGGTTATATCGGAATGAAATCGGCCACTAAAGCGAATGTTAGAACCACACAGGCTGCTAGAACAAGTTTAAAACAAGCATTAAAAGTTTCGTTTACTGGCGGTACCGTAATGGGCTTAGGGGTTGCTGGTCTTGCTGTTTTAGGTTTAGGCGGCTTATTTATTGTTTTTTTACAGGTATTTCATGTAACCAGTGCCAATAGTGTAGAAATGAGAACTGCTATTGAGGTTTTAACCGGATTTTCTTTGGGTGCCGAATCTATTGCCTTATTTGCCCGTGTAGGTGGTGGTATTTATACCAAAGCTGCTGATGTTGGTGCCGATTTAGTGGGTAAGGTTGAGGCGGGAATTCCGGAAGATGATGTGCGTAACCCAGCAACCATTGCCGATAACGTAGGCGATAATGTAGGTGATGTTGCAGGTATGGGTGCCGATTTATTCGGTTCTTATGTAGCAACCATACTGGCCACTATGGTTTTAGGACAAGAAATTACCGTAACAGATAAATTTGGCGGCATGTCTCCTATCCTTTTGCCTATGGTAATCTGCGGATTGGGTATTTTATTCTCGATTGTAGGCACTTGGTTTGTAACCATTAAAGATGATAAATCAAATGTCCAGACAGCTTTAAACTTAGGCAACTGGTCATCGATTTTGATTACCGCAGTTGCTTCGTTCTTTATCGTAAAATGGATGTTGCCAGAAACCCTAAACCTACGTGGTTATGAATTTTCGAGCATAAATGTGTTTTACGCCATTATTGTTGGTTTAGTTGTGGGTACCATTATGAGTATTGTTACCGAATATTTTACCGCAATGGGCAAAGGCCCTGTAAATTCTATTATCCAACAATCATCAACGGGACATGCCACCAATATTATTGCAGGTTTAGCAGTCGGAATGAAATCTACAGTTATTCCAATTTTGGTTTTAGCAGGAGGGATTATGTTATCGTACCACTTTGCGGGCCTATATGGTGTAGCCATTGCAGCGGCAGGTATGATGGCTACTACGGCTATGCAATTGGCAATTGATGCTTTCGGACCAATTGCGGATAATGCAGGTGGTATTGCCGAAATGAGTCAGTTACCTCCTGAAGTACGCGAACGTACCGATAATTTAGACGCCGTTGGAAATACGACTGCAGCAACTGGTAAAGGATTTGCCATTGCATCTGCAGCCTTAACCTCTTTAGCTTTATTTGCTGCTTTTGTAGGTATTGCCGGTATTACTGCCATTGATATATATAAGGCACCCGTGCTTGCCGGATTATTTGTTGGTGGCATGATCCCTTTTATCTTTTCGGCGCTTTGTATCCAGGCGGTGGGTAAAGCGGCAATGGATATGGTTCAGGAAGTTCGTCGCCAGTTTAGGGAAATTCCTGGCATTATGGAGTACAAAGCCAAACCAGAGTACGAAAAATGTGTAGCCATTTCAACAAAAGCATCTATCCGCGAAATGATGATGCCTGGTGCTATCGCCTTAATCACACCGATAATTATTGGTTTTACTTTTGGCCCCGAAGTTTTAGGTGGATTATTGGCCGGTGTAACTGTTACCGGTGTATTGATGGGAATTTTTCAAAGCAATGCAGGCGGTGCATGGGATAACGCCAAAAAATCTTTCGAGCAAGGTGTAATGATCAATGGAGAAATGCACTACAAAAAATCAGAACCACATAAGGCTTCGGTAACCGGAGATACTGTAGGCGATCCTTTTAAAGATACTTCGGGCCCTTCAATGAACATTTTAATCAAATTAATGTCTATTGTTTCATTGGTTATTGCTCCATACATCGCAGTTAAGGCAATTGCCAGCGAACATAAGCAAGAAGTTCGAAAAGAAATCAGAATTGAGCAAAAAACCGATAGTTTGGGTAACATAATTACGGATACTTTAACAAATACTACCGACACTTTAACGCGTTAGTTCTAAAATCACAGATATAATACAACTGAAAGGGGGATTTTTAACAGAATCCCTTTTTCTTTTTGGTAATTTTTATTTAGGTTTACCGCTTATTATCATAAAAATCAACAAACATAAAAGACTAAACAACTTATGAATCTAAAAAAGCCTATTGATGTGCTTATAGCAGAATCTGCTGAAAGCGGTGAAGGCACGCTGAAACGGACACTGAGTAGTACAAGCCTTGTTGCATTGGGCATTGGAGCTATTATTGGTGCGGGCTTATTCTCTTTAACAGGTATTGCTGCCGCTGACCACGCCGGACCTGCTGTAACCTTATCATTTGTATTGGCAGCTGTAGGCTGTGCTTTTGCAGGATTATGTTATGCCGAATTTGCATCAATGATCCCTGTAGCAGGAAGTGCTTACACTTATTCTTACGCTACCATGGGCGAGTTTATGGCCTGGGTTATTGGATGGGATTTAGTGCTAGAATATGCATTAGGAGCTGCAACCGTTGGTGTTTCATGGTCTGGATATTTTAATAAACTACTACACGAGTTTGGCATGGAAATGCCGCTCTACTTAACTAAATCATTTGCAGAAGTAGATGGCGGCGGAATCAATCTACCTGCTGTAGTAATTGTTTCTCTACTTTCGTTGATGTTAATCCGCGGTACAAAAGAATCTGCAAGCCTTAACAACGTTTTAGTAATTGTTAAAGTAGCAGTAGTAATCATTTTCATTGCATTGGGATGGAAATTTATCAACCCGGCAAACCATACCCCTTATATCCCTGCAAACACTGGTGTTAAAGGAGAGTTCGGCATTTCGGGTATCGCAGCTGGAGCAGCATTGGTATTCTTTGCATTCATCGGTTTTGATGCCGTTTCTACTGCAGCCCAGGAAGCTAAAAACCCACAAAAAGGTATGCCAATTGGTATATTGGGCTCGTTGGTTGTATGTACTATACTTTATGTATTATTTGCTCACGTAATGACTGGTTTAGTACCTTTCACCGTTTTTAAAGGTGATGCTTCTCCAGCTGCTACAGCATTTAAAGTTACAGGTTATGGCTGGTTACAAATGGGTTTAATTATTGCCATTTTAGCGGGTTACACCTCTGTAATATTGGTAATGTTGATGGGACAATCAAGAGTATTTTATACGATGTCTAAAGATGGGTTATTACCTAAATTTTTCAGCACTATCCACGCTAAGTTCAGAACACCTTTCAAGACCAACATATTTTTCATGCTGTTTGTAAGCGTATTTGCAGGTTTCGTTCCCGTTACAGATTTGGGCCATATGGTATCCATAGGTACGTTATTCGCTTTCTCACTGGTATGTATCGGTGTAATGTTGTTGCGTAAAACCGATCCAGACAGGCCTCGTCCATTCAAAACACCATTGGTGCCTTTCGTTCCAATTATGGGTGTGATCGTTTGCGTTTATTTGATGTCATCATTACCTCTTGAAGCCTGGATCAGGTTAGCCATTTGGATGGCGCTTGGTATAGCGATTTATTTCTTCTATGGTAAAGGAAATTCAGTATTAAGAAACAAAGGAAAGGTGGTTGGCGCAGTAGATCCACCAAAACCCGAGTTATAATAGCTAAATCATAAAAAAAAATTAAAGCCTCGACCGAAAAGTCGGGGCTTTTTTATGTTAAATAATTGTTAATAAAACTACCTTTGCAAAAAATCGATAACATGTACCGCTATTTTGCCAAATTTAAGATCGTTTACTTCTACTTAACTGTTGTTTTGCTAATCATTTCTGCTTCAGGATATGCACAGAGAACAATTAACGATGTAATGGATTCTACAACGGTTAACCATTTGCTCATCATCTCTAAGAAATATGGTTCATTATCTTTTAGCGGATACCTGCAGCCTCAATTCCAGGTGGCGCAAGCAAATGGTGCACAAGCAGAATATCAGGGCGGAAACTTTGGGGAGTTTACCAATAACCGGTTTAGGTTAAGAAGGGGTCGTTTAAGGGCTGATTATATGATGTTAACAGATGATGGCAGTCCTTCTACTTATTTTGTACTCCAGTTTGATGGTACGGAACAAGGTGTTGCCATTCGTGATTTTTGGGGACGTTATTACGAAAATAAATGGAAAATACTGGCGGTTACTTTAGGGCTTTCAGGCCGTCCGTTTGGGAACGAACTGCAATTATCTTCTTCGGTAAGGGAAGCACCGGAGCGCGGCCGGATGTCGCAGATTTTAATGAAAACAGAACGCGATCTGGGGGTTACTTTTACCTTAAACCCCCGATGGAAAGATGCCAGACTTAAAAACTTTGTATTCGATTTTGGCATTTACAACGGCCAGGGTTTAGCTGGCGCTGGAGAATTTGATAATAGTAAAGATTTTATCTTCAGGTTAAGCCATAAATCTTATGCATTTAATAAATTTACCATTGCTGGCGGTATAAGTACGCTACAAGGCGGGTTAAATCACCGCTTACCCGTAAGTTATAAGATGGATAGAATCAATGATCAATGGAAAATGATGAAGGATTCGTCGGCCAATACCATCAATAAGGTTGCCCCACGGAGATATTATGGCGCCGATATTCAGCTGGCTACAAAAACCAAAAGCTGGAAATCTGAGTTAAGAGCAGAAGTCGTATCAGGCCTGCAAACAGGCACATCCACCACCTCAACCACACCTGGCTCTTATCCTGTTGATAATAAATCGGTTGCCCTTCCTTATTATACCCGAACCTTCAATGGTGCTTACTTTACGTTTGTACAAACCTTGAATAGCACCGACAATCAGCTTATTTTAAAATACGATTGGTATGATCCAAATTCAAAGGTAAAAGGGCTTGATATTTCAAGCGCCCAGGGGCTTTCTCCAGCAGATGTCCGCTTCGATACTTTTGGCTTTGGTTTTTTACACCACTTTAACCCACATTTTAAAGCAGTGCTTTATTATGATATCATTAAAAACGAATCGACCCAAATTCAGGGTTATACCGCAGATAGAAAAGACAATGTGCTCACCTTAAGAACACAGTTCTATTTCTAATAAATAACTGACAATTGAGGAATTGATACAAATTCCGCTACCTTTGCTTAAAATTGCGCCGCTATGAAATTCGATTTTATGACGTTCAACTTAAGCCAGATCCTATCTACAACGATGGTGCTCTTCGCTATTATCGATATTTTGGGAGCTATTCCCGTTGTAATCGAATTACGTAGAAAAGCAGGTCATATCGAGTCAGAAAAAGCATCGCTTGTGGCTACAGGCTTAATGATCCTCTTTTTATTTGTCGGTGAATCGTTATTAAAAGTAATCGGATTAGATGTAGAATCTTTCGCTATTGCGGGTTCTTTCGTGATCTTTTTTATCGCCATGGAAATGGTATTGGGATTAACAATTTTTAAAGAAGAAGCGCCAGAAACAGTCTCCATCGTTCCGTTGGCCTTCCCTTTAATTGCCGGAGCAGGAACAATGACTACCCTACTTTCACTAAAAACAGAATACCATACCCAGAATATATTGGTAGGTATTATACTCAATATGCTGTTTGTATACTTTGTATTGAAAAATACCAATAGACTGGAAAAACTTTTCGGAAAATCGGGTCTGAACATCTTACGTAAAGCCTTTGGGGTAATTTTATTGGCTATAGCGATTAAATTGTTCAGAAATAATACTGGGCTTTAAGGATTGAAGGCGTAGCTTCGTTTTTAAAACGCTAGGTCGTCATTGCGAGGAGGAACGACGAAGCAATCTTAAAGCGATCGCTACCTGCTATAGTTGTAGGATTGCTTCGTGCCTCGCAATGACGATCACGCTATTAAATGACAATCCCTCAATCAATCTGTAACAATAATTGCGTATATTCATCTAAAACATAAAGCTTACACCATGAACAGCTTTGAAGAATATACCTTAATTATTGGAGCAATAGCCGTTTTAATCGAAGCGGTGAAATATTTCAAAAAGAATTTCAAATCCTGGTTTGAACATACTTAGCGTCTCTAAAAACGATCGTCATGCTGAATTTATTTCAGCATCTATTTTAAGACCCTGAAATAAATTCAGGGTGACGAACCGAGTGATTAATCCTGGCTCTTCTTAATCAACCTAGCCACAAACATCGTATCGGCATTGTTTTCATAACCTTTTATCAGTTCCATTTTTTCCAGTTCTAATGGCAACTGATCAATCATATACTGAACAATGGCTTCATTTTCTTCGGCAAAGGCAGAGCAGGTAATATAAACTAAAGGCTTACCTGGCTTTAAATACTTTACAATATTTTGGACAATCCCCTTCTGGATGCTGGCAAATTGATTAATTTTCCGTTCTTCGAAAAATGTAAGCATTTCGGGTGTTCTGCCCCATGTTCCGGAACCCGTGCAGGGCGCATCCAAAATGATCCCATCAAATTGATAGTGGTGTAAAACCTGATCGTTGTTCTGTAAAAGATCCAGCTCCTTTTTATGGTACTTTTTGATCCCGGCTAAGCGGAAACGTTCATCTAAATTTAGGAGTACACTTTCTCTCAGATCAGAAACCAACAGTTCGATCACAGGCTCCAAACTATGCAACAGCAATGTTTTCCCACCAGATGCCGCGCAGCAATCCCACCATTTGTCCCATTTGTTCGGTTTAAAATAATTGCCCGTATGCTGAGAAGATAAATCCTGAACCTGATAACTACCTTCTTTTAATATGGTTTCTAACTTGGTTCCATTGGGCAAAGCCAGAGCAGTATCAGAAATTGCTCTAACTGCAATGTTTTCATCTTCTAATTTGGAGACAATACTTGCAGATTCTTCGCCTCCTACCCTGATAAACAGATCTGGCTGTTTAAAGAATGAGGTACAAAACGCTTCCCGGTCTAATCCCTCAGATAGATTTGCATGAAACGGATATACCTCCTGCAAATCAAAATCCGGATACCTAGTTTTAATGATGGATATTTTTTCTTCCAGCGGCAGTATAATACTTTCCTTTAATTCAGGCAGATTTTTCTCTACAATAAGGCTAAGTGTATCGTGGCACAAGAAATCGGCAATGCTCAAACGTTCTTCCTGTGGAAGTGCCGATAAAGCCTTACCTAATCTAAAAAAGCTATACATATGACGTGTAGCCCATCTCCTATCGGATGAACCCATTTGCTTATGCTGCTTAAAATAGGTTGGTAGAAAACGATGCAAGGGCAAACTTCCATCATAATTACTCAAAATCTGTTCAAAGGCTCTTAACTGATGATCTGCTCTCATGCAATAATTAAAATGGAAGAAAAAATTATAGAATTACTCAACTATGTTTAACGCAAAGTTTTTAAACTTCAGTAACATTAAACTGGTGTTAATATAGCCTAATTTTTCATCATGGATAAATGAAAAGTTATTATGGAGCCCTTTATATTTATCTTTTACCAGATAATCTCTATAATCCTCGCCATAAGTAGTTAACAGTTTACCGAAGTAATAGCCAACATCAAAGCCCTTAAAGGCGTATTCTCCAGGCTCAAAGCCATACCTGTAGCGGTATTTTTTAATAAAGGCAACAACTGTACTATTTTTGTAATCTATTTTATAAGAGGAGCTGATAATGGTATTTAGATCTTGTAATTTATCGGTAGGATAATTCTGTTTTACCCAATTAGGATGACCAAATAGATTAATACTATAACCACCTGTGGCCAGATGCTTTAATTTATACAGTTTTTCTACTGTTGGCAATACAAAAGCCCTGTCTGATGAGGTAAGCACTACTGCATATTCTTTGCCTTTGATCATTTTTGTTTCAAACGCATAGGCCGAAGCATACTCCTGTACCACAAACTTGGTATTGGCTTGAAAATAATTCCTTATTGGTGCTGCAAACTGTTCGTCTTCTGTTTTCTTAGGGTTAATCAGTACCACTATCGTATTGGCAGGATTATAATTTTTAGCAATGTATGTGGCTATCTTTTTTCCATGTAAACCAATATTATTTACAATAGACACCAGATTTGGATTGTTAAATTCAGCAGGTTCAGAAGCGGCCAAAGGAGACACGATGATTGCATTATTTTCCTTGGCATAATTGGAGATAAACTTTAATCCAGCAGGAAAAACAGGGCCAATAATTAAATTGCTTTGTTTAAAACGTTCATTTTTGTACAATACCGATATATGCGCATTATCATCCTGCGTATCGAAAACATTGAGCTTAAAATTTAAGCCCTGCGCCGCGGCAGAATCCAATCCCAATTTAAAGCCCTGATAAAAATCGATAGGCATAGCATATTTTTCGATATCGGCCTTTGTTGCTGTTTTTAAATTCAGCTCATCCAGTTTAAAGGGAACAAGCAAGGAAACACTTGCCTGCGAAAACTTTTTGATAGGCTTTTTATCTGCTGGCTTTTCTTTTTCAACCGGTTTACTTGTCTCTGGTTTAGGTGTTCTCACTTTTGGCGAACAAGCACCCAAAATCAACATAAACAAAACTGGTAACCAGTAAACCTTTTTATAAATCATACCTATTGTTTTTAACAAAATATGCTAGCAAAGTTTATTCCACCTTGCTAGCATAAGCATATTATTTGTATATCGACTCCGGACTAACGACTCAGGACTCTGAACTAAAAACTATTCCCACTCGATAGTTGCAGGTGGTTTAGAGCTGATATCGTATACCACTCTATTGATCCCTTTAACTTTATTGATGATCTCGTTTGAGATTTTAGCCAATACCGGATAAGGTAAATGGCACCAATCTGCAGTCATCCCATCAAGTGATTCAACCGCCCTTAATGCAATTACATTTTCGTAGGTACGCTCATCGCCCATCACGCCAACCGATCTTACCGGTAAGAAGATAGCGCCTGCCTGCCATACTTTATCATAGAGGCCTGCTTCTTTTAAATTATCGATATAAATTTTATCGGCATCTTGTAAAATGGCAACCTTTTCTGGAGTAACCTCTCCGATAATGCGGATACCCAGGCCTGGGCCCGGAAATGGGTGACGGCCTAAAATGAACGATTCTAATCCTAAAGTGGTACCTACTCTCCTTACTTCATCTTTAAACAAAGTTTTAAGTGGCTCTACTACTTTAAGTTTCATAAAATCTGGCAAACCACCTACATTATGGTGCGATTTAATGGTTGCCGACGGCCCTTTAACCGAAACCGATTCAATAATATCAGGATAGATTGTACCTTGGGCCAACCACTTTACATCTTGGATCAGGTGAGATTCTTCGTCGAAAACTTCGATAAATACACGGCCAATAATTTTACGTTTGGTTTCCGGATCTTCTACTCCGGCCAATTGGCCCAAGAATTTGTCTTTAGCATCAACGCCTTTAATATTTAAGCCAAAATCTTTATACTGCTCTAAAACACTTTCATATTCGTTTTTACGCAATAAACCATTATCAACAAATATACAGTGTAGGTTTGTACCGATGGCTTTATGCAATAGTACCGCAGCAACACTACTGTCAACACCACCTGAAAGTGCCAAAACAACTTTATCGTTACCTACAGTAGCTTTAATATCGGCAATTGTGGTTTCAACAAAAGCAGCAGAAGTCCAGTCCTGGCTGCATCCGCAAATGTCAACCAAGAAGTTTTCTAAAAGGATTTTCCCATCAATACTGTGCGTTACCTCAGGGTGAAACTGGATGGCATAAGTATCTGAATCTTTAATATGGTAAGCTGCCACTTTTACGCTATCGGTACTGGCAATCAGCTCAAAATCTGCTGGAATATCGGTAATGGTATCGCCATGGCTCATCCAAACTTGTGAACCGATGTTAATGCCTTTAAATAATTTATTCTCCTGGTTTACAAAATTCAGGTTAGCACGGCCATATTCTCGTGTAGAAGATGCTTGGACAGAACCGTTAGAATGCTGAGCGATGTATTGTGCGCCATAACAAACAGCCAATAAAGGAAATTTTAAATGGTATTTCGATAAATCGATCTGAGGCGCATCTTCCTGACGAACAGAGAATGGACTACCCGAAAAAATAACTCCTTTTACATCAGGCGTAACCTCAGGAAGATTGTTGTATGGATATATTTCACAGTAAATATTTAGTTCGCGAACCCTACGAGCGATGAGTTGTGTAAATTGCGAACCAAAATCGACGATAATGATTTTTTCTTGCATCCGCAAAGGTACCAATTAGATATGAGATTTAAAGCCGGAGATTTGAGATTTTTAGCTTAAAAAAGTCCGGAGTCGGCAGTCAGGAGTCCGAAGTCAGTTTGGAGTTGAGCGTCTGGCGTTTGGAGCCGATTAACCGATTTAAACAATTAACCGATTAACCAGTATAACTAGAAAGTCCGAAGTCGGTAGTCAGAAGTCCGAAGTCGATTAACTGATTTATACAATTAACCAGTAAACTACTTGCCATCACCAATGAACTAATGACAAATGAACCAGTGAACAATAATCACCAAACAACCTTTAATCCTGCAGATTGGTATTTACTAATATTTTCATCCTTGCTAATTAAGGTTATCTCTTTTTGAATAGCCTGCCATATTAACATCCTATCAAAAGGGTCTCTATGCCAGGTAGCATTTAACTGATAATGACTTGCTGCTGATTCTGGCGAAACTGGCATTAAGTCAAAACCCAAATCTTTTGCTTGCCTCATCAATTCATTAGGTTCTAAACCAATGAGATTGAGTTTACCAAGGGCATATTTAAGCGATATTTCCCAGAGACTAATGGCACTAATAAAAATTGTATTTTCGTTATTTTCAATTATAGAAATTGCCTTTTCTGAAAGCTTTTTCGGATCAACTATCGTCCACAAAAACACATGTGTATCTAACAAGTAAATCATAGACCTAGCAGCTCTTCATCTGTCATGGCAAAATCGTCGTTAAAAATCACTTTAGCCTTACCTTCTAAAGGACCCAATTTTCTTTTAGTTTTACTTTTACCTGATTCTGGAAGAAAATAGCCAATAACCACTTTTTTTCTTCCATAAGTTACGGCAATACCAATACCTGCCTTAACATCTTCAAGTACTTCAGAAAAGTGAGCTTTAAATTCTCCAACAGACATTGTTTTCATGGCTTATAGATTTATAATCAAATATAAGTAAAACTTGTCAAGTTGTCAAGATGAAATTGAATTATGTGTAGATATAAACTTTTATGAGCTGATATAAAACTTGCAGTCACCAATGAACTAGTAGCTAATGAACCACTGAACCTTTAAGATTCCATTAAAACCACCTCAACGCCAAATTTCCGTAAAAAATCTACGCCTTCGTCGCTTGGCAAACCTTTGTAAGCCGCGTACGATTTCGAATAATATACCAACTTAATTCCTGAAGATAAAATCAACCTTGCGCAGGCGATACAAGGCGATAAGGTGGTATATAAAGTACAGCCCTCTATTTTCGAACCGTTTTTAGAAGCATACAGAATTGCATTCTCCTCAGCGTGTAAGGCTAAAGAACAACTCCCCTTACTATCACGCGCACAGCCATGCTCAGGCCATTCCTCATCGCAATTGTGGGTACCAGCTGGTGGGCCATTATAGCCGATAGAAATAATACGGGTATCTTTAGTGAGCACTGCACCTACATGGGCACGTACGCAATGCGAACGGGCTGCCAAATCGGTGGCAAGGTTCATAAATATCGAATCGAAACTTGGTTTATCTGCCATTATAAAAATCAAAAAAGCCACAAAGAAATAAATCTCTGTGGCTGCAAAATTACTTTATTAAAAATTAATGTCCGCCAGAAATTTTTTGATCAAAATTTATTCCTTGTGATCTTAATATTCCAGCCACTTTCCAGGCATAGAATGCCAAGTAAGCAAAACAGATAATCCCTACAACATAACTGTATTGAATACCTGTAAATTCTGATACAGCACCTTGTGCCCAGCTAATAATACCACCCCCCATAATCATCATAATTAAGAAGCTACTTCCCTGACTGGTGTGCTTACCTAAACCACTTACAGCCAAAGTAAAAATACAAGGCCATAAAGTGCTACAGAATAAACCTACACTGGTAATGGCATAAACACTTATCATTCCTTTAGTAAACATTCCGATTAACAACGCAGTAATACCTATTGCCGAAAAAATTAGCAACATGCGGGCCGGGTTACCTTTACTCGCCATATCAGCAGCAATTAACACCAATATAATCAAACCGTATACATAAAATGGAGCAAGATCATGTTTTGCAATGGCATTTACAGCTAAGAAAATACCAAAAGCTAAATATGGTGCAATAAAACGCAATACTTTTTGTGTGCTGATATTATCAGTAAAAGCTTCAACAGCACCTGTCCAACGACCAATCATCATACTTGCCCAATATAAAGAGATATAAGGGGCAATATCTTTAATGGCAAAGCCTAAATCTTTCTCCATATAAGCTGGTAGATTACTTGCGGTAGATACCTCAACACCCACATAAACAAATATGGCAATCATACCTAAAACCAATTGCGGATATTGCAAAGCAGATCCCTTAATCGATTTAGTATCCTCAACCACAGCTTCAACCAAAGCAGGTCGATCAGGCAACGATGACATTTTTAAGAAAACAGCAACGGCAATAAAAGCAACTCCTAAAATCAGATATGGAATTTTAACGCTTTCTATACTAATATTTGTAGTTGCATTTGCCGCAGAACCAAAAATAGCAAAACTTACAATAAGTGGTCCAATGGTTGTACCAAAGTTATTAATCCCACCGGCAAGCGTTAAACGTTGCGAACCTGTTTTAATTGGTCCTAATGCAATAGCTAATGGATTTGCAACAGTCTGCTGTAAGGAGAAACCTAATGCTACAATAAATAAGCCTGAAAGCATTAAAGGAAATGAATGCATGTTTGCTGCAGGATAAAACAATAAGGTTCCAAGTGCCGAAATAACCAGACCAAGCGCAAGCGAATTTTTATAACCCAGTTTGTTTACAATATCTTGTCCTATTATAACAGAAATACCGTTATAAATTAAAGCACCCACTGTATAAGCAATATAAAATGCCAATGAAACCAATTGACTTTCGGCTTGCGATAAATCAAAAGCTTTTTTAAATACCGGTATTAAAATGTCATTACTGGCGGCTACAAAGCCCCAGAAAAAGAATACCGTAACCAAAGGAATAAACTGCCCCCACTTGGTTTGTGTTTGTTCTGAACTCATTTTTTAAATTTAGTTTTAGTGGCTCTAAACATAAATAAAAAAAAATGAAAACCAGTAAATTTTATGCAACCTATGCAACAAAAATAAATGTTAAATGTTTAGGTATAAAGTTGCATATTCGCATATTATAAACAATACAATGCATGTTTGAAGCCATATTACTAGGTATAGGAGCAGGGATTATTTCGTCGTTTTTAACAGGGCCGGTATTTTTTGCAATGATCAAAACCAGCATAGAGAGGGGCTTCAAAGCCGGGTTTTCCTTGGCCGTTGGTGTAATTATCAGTGATGTTATTCTAATTGGCCTAGTTCTTTTTGGCAGTCAGTTTATCGATTATAAATCCGAATTTGACAAATACGTAGGCAGTATTGGTGGTGTATTTCTGTTGGCCGTAGGTATTTATTACCTTGTTTCCAAAATTACCGTTAATTACGATAGTACAACATTGCAAAAAGTAAGTAAGCGGGGTTATGTGATAAAAGGATTTTTAATGTGCATCCTCACCCCCTCTACCTTAATGTTCTGGATTATTGTAAGCGGAATCATCTCGGTTAAATTAAACAACATGCTGAACGAAAAACTAGTCTGCTTTTTTATCGCCATGGCCACCCAATTGGGTATAGATGGTGCAAAGAGTTTCTATTCGAGTAAACTCCGTTATAAAATAAAAGAAGACGCGCTTAAAAAGCTAAATAAAATCGCTGGTGTGGTCATCATCTTTTTTGCCATTTGGCTCATCGTTAAAACGTACATTAAGTTTTACGTATAGGTTTTACCAAAGATTATAAAGAAAATCGCAGCATACACGTCTTATTGTTAGCCACGGAAACACAGAACACACGGAATTTCCTCACGTTTTGTCGTTATGGGGGAGTCGGGGGCAGACAAAATCACTAAACAGTTTTTTGTTTTTTTGAAAAGCAGGTACAATGTTGCTATTAAGCGTTAGTCCTGCCAATGCTGCAAGTCCTCACCCGATAAGGGATCGGGTTCCGGGCTTTCCGCGAATGTCAGGTTTAGGTGGGAAGATGAAGTAGTATTAGTGGAAGGTGAAAACCTTCTCTGTGCCTTTGTTCCTTGGTGGTAAAACCCCACGCCGTGGTTCGTGTCCTCACGAACCGCTAAAATTATTAACATCTGTTCTCCTTGCAATGACGACCTTTCTATAGGAATATATCAATGGTCGCGGAGTCGAGGGGCCGACAAAATCACTAAACTGTTTTTTGTTTTTTTGAAAAGCAGGTACAATGTTGCTATTAAGCGTTAGTCCTGCCAATGCTGCAAGTCCTCACCCAATAAGGGATCGGGTTCCGGGCTTTCCGCGAATGTCAGGTTTAGGTGGGAAGATCGTACTCCATCTTACGGTCAGCCTGAGGATAATTATTTCATAAACTCAATATTAAAGACAGATCTTTTTGGCAAGCTAGGTTGCGTGAGATCGTCATCCCCAACTCGATAGCTATCGGGTCGATTGGGGAGCCACGGAGTGCTCATGAATGCCTTTGGAGCAAGGGAAACTTATGAATAATCGTAATGCAAGGGCTTTAAGATTAGCTTCGCTGAGCACTGCGCTGGAATGACGGCCGTGCTAATGGATTCTATCTATGGTATCAGAGCCTAAGGCTCTTCTCCACTGTGCTCTGCAGCAAAAATAAGTACAAAAAAATAGCCCATATTATTATGAGCTATTTGTTATTCAAGTCCCCTTTAGGGGATTTAGGGGCCTAATAAGCCCTTTGGTTATTTCCTTCTTTCCAGTTAACGAAAGCTTTATTTACCACTTTGTTACCACCCGGGGTTGGATAATTTCCGGAGAAATACCAGTCACCTTTGTTTTTCGGACAAGCTTCGTGCAAGTTTTCTAAACTTTGATAAATTACTTCAACCTCAGCAACAGTACCTTTTGGCGTAATAATCTGTGCAATTTTAGCCGAAATTTCTTCAGGAGTAAACGGTTTATAAATTTCTTTAACGTGGTTTACAATTTCCTCTTTTGGTAAAAGTAAGGAAGCTTTACATTTCGTGTAAACATCTTCGATCACCTGCCACATGCCACGCTCCGTTAGTAGCTGAATAGCCGCATCAAAAGCCACGAACTGCCCCATCCTACTCATATCGATACCATAACAATCAGGGTAACGGATCTGAGGTGCAGAAGAAACAATAATAATTTTCTTAGGGTGTAAACGGTCAACAATTTTAATGATACTCTGCTTTAAGGTTGTACCACGTACAATCGAATCATCAAGTGCCACTAAAGTATCCTGATGGTTATTGATAATACCATAGGTAGTATCGTAAACGTGCGCCACCATTTCGCTACGGTCTGCGTCCTGAGTGATAAAAGTTCTCAGTTTTACATCCTTAACCGCCAGCTTTTCTACACGGGGCGCTAAAGATAACAGGTCTTCAAGCTGCTGATCTGTTAAGGTTTCTTTTTTGTGTAAAAGTATATCTTTCTGGTGCCTGCGCACATATTGCTGTACACCATCAACCATTCCGAAAAACGCAACTTCTGCTGTATTTGGAATAAATGAGAATACTGTATTTTTTAAATCGTAATTAACCGCCTGAAGGATCTTATCGCTTAATAAACGGCCAAGCTGCTTACGCTCACGGTAAATTTCAACATCACTTCCTTTTGAGAAATAGATGCGCTCGAACGAGCACGATAATCTTTCGGTAGGCTCACGGAACTGCTCCATGCTTACCTCGCCGTTTTTCTTGATAATTAAAGCATGACCAGGATCGATCTCTTTAACATCTTTAAACTGGATATTAAATGCGGTTTGTAAAGCTGGTCTTTCAGATGCCGCTACAACAATCTCATCATCATAATAGTAATATGCCGGACGGATACCTGCCGGATCGCGCATAATGAACGAATCGCCATTACCCACCATACCACAGATCGAATAACCCCCATCCCAGGTTTTGGCCGAACGGCGAAGGATATTTGCAATATCTAAATTATCAGATATTTTGTGTGTAATCGCAACGTTATCATGTCCTTCTTTTTTGTATTGATCGAAAAGTTCCTGGTTTTCATCATCTAAAAAGTGACCGATTTTTTCCAATACCGTTACAGTATCTGCTTTTTCTTTTGGATGCTGACCTAACTCGTACAATTGCTCCAATAACTCATCAACATTCGTCATGTTGAAGTTACCTGCAATTACCAGGTTACGTGTCATCCAGTTGTTTTGCCTTAAAAAAGGGTGGCAATTTTCGATACTGTTTTTACCATGCGTACCATAACGCAAATGGCCCATTAACACCTCGCCGATAAAGCTTACGTTGTTTTTGAGCCATTCTGTATCCTGCATTAATTCAGGGGTGTTTTCCTGGATATCGACAAATTTGTTCTGTACATATTCGAAGATATCTGCTACCGCATTAGATGCCATGCTCCGGTATCGGCTGATGTACCTACTGCCTGGTTTCATATCCAGTTTAATGGTGGCAATACCTGCGCCATCCTGGCCCCGGTTATGCTGTTTTTCCATTAAAAGGTATAACTTGTTAAGGCCGTAAAGTGCTGTACCGTACTTTTGCTGGTAGTAAGAAAGTGGTTTTAACAGGCGAATAAAAGCGATTCCGCATTCGTGTTTTATCTGATCACTCATTGTGTGGGTTTGAAGCCGCAAAGTTATCCTTTTAACTCGTTACAACCTAAAGAAAAATGTTTTCTTTTGTCACAAGGGGGTTAATTTGGAATCATATAACTTAACTGTTATTTAGAATTAAAAACGATAAGTTATTAAAGGAGTTAAAATTGAGTATAGCAGAAAAAGATGCAGTTATTGCCTTTTAGAAGCATTATCTTCTCCTACTGTGCTACAGGGTGGCGCAATTGCCACAGTAATTTAGATTGGAATGTTGAGTTGGGCATTTGAAGGCTGCAAAAGAGCCGTATTTGATTACCCCTGCTTTACCTGTTCTTTACCCTTTGTTGCTACCAAGTTAACCCCAAGATTACCCCAAGGTTACCCCGGCGTTACCTTTTCTCTACCTAAAAGGTAAAGCCAGGCGCTGCTTTGGGGCTTTCTTCGGAGAGCCAGGGCCGATGCTGCCCGCCAGCAGATACAAAGCGCACCCGATCAAAAATGTTCTTAAAATATATTCCTACTGTTTTAAAAGAATATAGATTTGATCCGTTAACATTTCATCTTAGTGAACAGTGCTAATCAGAGATCTGTTGTCAGTTAACATTTGGCAATTAACCGATTCCAGCTGGCGATTGGCCGTCAACAATCAAAAAATTTGGACATTCAACAATTCATATCCATTACATCTTATCCGATTTCAACTGCTCTCCGAAAAAAATAGAGGCGTGTTCATCAAAAGCAATTGGATCGCCGCTGGTATAGAAATGTCTTTCGCGCTGTTTATTTAGTTTTTCTTCGATCTCAGGATGTCGCTTTAAATAATCAGCTAAACTGTTGGCTACAATCTCGCCTTGCGTTAAAACGCTTATATGATCAGGGAATACCTTCTTTAGTTTAGGCATTAACAAGGGGTAATGCGTGCAAGCCAATAGTACACAATCGATAGCTGCCGATTGGCTCAATAACTGATCACAATATTCATTAATAAAAAAATCTGCGCCAGATTGTAAATGTTCGTTATTTTCGATCAGCGGAACCCACATCGGGCAACTCTGCTGGTAAACCTTAATTTCAGGAAAAAATTTATTGATCTCTAAAAGATAAGATTGAGAATTAACCGTGCCCCTGGTCCCCATCACCCCTACCGATTTGCTGCTCGTATAACCATCTATTACCTCAGCCGTGGGCCTGATTACGCCAAGCACCCTTCTACCGGGATACTTAGCAGGAAGATCCCTCTGCTGGATCGTTCTAAGCGCTTTAGCAGATGCTGTGTTGCAGGCCAGGATAACCAAGTGGCATCCTTTAGCAAAAAGCCATTCTACGCATTCTAAAGTATATTTATAAATGGTCTCGAAAGAATGGTCGCCATAGGGCGAACGGGCATTATCGCCCAAATAGATATAATTGTAATCGGGCAATTTATCGGCAATAGACCGGAAAACTGTTAAACCGCCGTAACCTGAATCGAAAATACCTATTGGCGAAGCCTGCATTGTGTTGGAAAGTTATAGATAAATATTGAAAAGTTAAATCTTTAAAACGGTCGTCTTCCTGAACTTGTTTCAGGATCTGCTGCGCTGAAGTTAAACATCAAAGATGCTGAAATAAATTCAGCATGACGAAACTGTGTAAACAAAAAAAAGCGGAACTAAGTTAAACTTAATTCCGCCTTATATTTGAATTGGTAAGGAGATTTTGAACTCCGAACTTCCGATTCAGAACTACTTTTTAGGTGCAGCTGGTTTTGCAGCAGTTGCAGTGATTCCTAATTTAGTTTTTACTGAAGCAGTAATATCATCACCACCATCCCAGAAAACTAAATTGTTACCACCTTGTCCGTTTGCGATATCGAAAACGTAAGCTAAACCTTTTTCTTTAGCGACAGCAGAAATTGCTGTTGCAACTTTAGCCTGGATAGGTTGGAATAATTCACCTTGTTTAGTACCTATATCTTGCGAAGCTTTAGTACGTGCATCAGTAATGCGTTTTTCTAAATCCTGTAATTCTTGACCCGCAGCTTGTAATTCTTTACCTACTGTTTCTTTGTTAGCCTCACTCAAAGTTTTTTGCTTAGCTTCTGCAGCAGACATTTTACTTTGATATTCTTTGATCATTGCATCAATATCGGCTTGTTTTTGTTTACCTAAGGTCTCTAAAGTTGTTTGAGCTGCTTTAGCCTCTGGTAAATTTGCAAATACCTCTTCAGAATTAATGTGACCCAATTTTTGTTGTGCACTTGCCATATTCGCTGTAAACAATAAACCTGCTGCTACAAAGAATACGTTAATTAACTTTCTCATCGTTCTATTTTACTTTTTTATTTTTTTCTAATTGTTTTTCTTCAAAAATCAGGGGCGAATATACTAATTATTTACAGTCCCTGGTTTATAACCTAATTTTACAATTACGTCATTACTAACATCGTAACTGCTACTTGCATAAATCATCATGGTTGCTTCACTGCTCTTGTCGAAAATGAAGTCTAAATATTTAGATTTTGCAATCTGTTTAATAGCCTCTGCTACTTTATCCTGAATGGGTTTAATTAATTTTACCCTGCTTTGAAAAAGATCCCCATCTGGACCAAACTTAGAACGTTGAAATTCTTTAGCCTGTTTTTCTTTTTCTATAATTTCGTTTTCACGGCGCTTGCGCATATCATCGGTTAACAAAACCTGATCGGCCTGATAAGCCTTGTACATCCTGTCGATTTCAGAAAAATTCTGATCTACCTGTTGCTGCCATTGTTTAGAGGCAACATCTAATTGACTTAGTGCCGATTTATATTCTGGTAAATGTTTCAAAATATACTCCGTGTCTACATAAGCAAACTTCTGTGCAAAGGCACCGAAAGAAGTGCAAAGCAGGAATGCGATAAAAAGATACTTCTTCATTTGTGTGTGTGTTAATGATATAGTTAATAACCTAAGCTTTCTTTAAACTCCTATTGCAATGATTTATTGCATAATTAGTTAAATTTTTGTTCTTTATCAATTAAAATCCACCTAATTGTTGTGCGATACTAAATGTAAAATTTTGCTTTCCTCCATCTGATAGTCCAGGTATGGTATCAAACGCATGTCCATAATCGATACCCAACAAACCAAATATAGGAAGGAAGATCCTTGCACCTACACCCACTGATCTTCTAACGTTAAAAGGATTAAAATCACCAAATCTGTTCCAGGTGTTACCAGCTTCAGCAAAGGCCAAAACGAATGCTGTGGCTTGTTGGCTTGCAATAACGGGATAACGTGCCTCTAATACATATTTGGTATAAATTGGGCTACCTGACTGCTGTGCTACGGCCGGATCGGATCCATTCGGGATAACAGCATTGTTAGCGTAACCACGCATCGCGATCAGCTCAGATCCCTGCAAGAAATCGAATCCCTGCATACCATCACCACCCAATTTAAAACGCTCGAATGCTGATTGGCCAACTGCTTTGTTATATTGCCCTAAGAAACCAAACTGGGCCTGAGCTTTGATTACCAGGTTTCCGGCTACACGTTGGTACCATTGTGAATCGAATTTCCATTTATGATATTCAGTAAAGCGATATTTCTCCCTATCTGATGCCGTTGCATAGTTTGTTTTATTCAACAATGAAAATGGAGGTGTTGCCTGAACGGTGAAACGTAAGAATGATCCAGATTTAGGGAAGATTGGCGAATCTCTTGAATCGCGGCTGATCTCCTGTGATAAGCTTATGTTGTAAGATGTACCATTTCTGAAAAGGTATCCACTATAATTATTTAAAATGTATTGTTGAAAACTAACGGCATGGCTTAACTGGAAGTAGTTATCTGGCCAGTTTAATCTTCTACCCAAACTAACCGTTACCCCATTTAAACGGATTTTCTGAAATAAAGGATCTCCGTTACTTAAACCGTTTGATTGTAATGAGGTAAACGCACTCACACCAAAACTTACGGGTTTCTCGCCACCAAACCAAGGTTGAGAGAAGGAGAAACTATATGATTGGTAATATTTACCGTTGGTTTGTCCACGTAAGCTTAATTTCTGCCCGTCACCTTTTGGCAATGGTTTGTAAGCTTTTAAATTAAATAAGTTACGTAACGAAAAGTTATTGAAGGTTAAACCTAATGTACCAATGATACGGCCACCACCAAAACCACCTGATAGCTCAATCTGATCTGAAGGTTTCTCTTCTACGGCATATTCAATATCTACAGTACCATCTGCCGGGTTAGGGCGAGGTGTAGGTACAGTTTTAGACTCGTCGAAGTTACCCAATTGACCAATTTCACGGATGGTACGGATTAAATCACTTTTGTTAAATTTCTGGCCTGGTTTAGTACGGATCTCACGTAAAACAACTTTATCATTTGTAATCGTGTTACCTTTTAACGTAATGCGGTTATTGGTATACTGTGGTCCTTCGTACATCCGTAATTCCACATCAACAGTATCGCCATAAATTTTGGTCTGTACCGGATCGATATTAAAAGTTAAATATCCATTATCGGTATACATACTGTTAATGTCGCCACCGTTTTCACCGCCGCCGTTTAATTTTTTATTTAATTTTTCTTCACTAAAAACATCACCTTTTTCGATGGTTAATACTTTTTGTAGAATACTATCCGGATAGATGGCATTACCTGCCCAGGTGATATTACCGAAGTAATATTTTTTTCCTTCGTAAAGGTCCATCCTGATGTTAACCTTTTTCTTGTTGTGCTGGTAAATGGTATCTTTTAATAATTCAGCATCACGATAACCTTTCTCGTGCATTTTGGAAATCATTTTTACCTTGTTCTCTTCGTATTTCTCTTTTGCGAATTTCCCAGAGCCCCAAAAGCGCCACCAGGCAAATTGTTTAGGGGTTTTAAGGTATTTTCTAAGTTTTGCTGATTTAAAATCTTTGTTCCCGGTAAAATCGATATGCTGTACTTTAACACGGTGACCTTTATCGATATTTGCTTCTAATACCACGCTGTTTTCTGCATTCGGATCTTTACGTGTTTTATAATCGATCTGTGTGAAGAAGAAACCCTTATCTAACAAATACTTTTTAACGATGGCCGAAGTAGTATTGTATAAGTTATCGTTTACGATTTTACCTGTTTTATCGTTTAACTTTTCCTGAATAGCTGTTTTTTCAGATTTACGGATACCTTTTAAATCGATAGAACTTAAACGCGGGCGCTCCACTACTTCAATTTCAAAATAAACCGAATCCTGAACAAACTTTTCGATGTTAAGTTTAACATCATCAAACAATCCCTGTGCCCAAAGCGTTTTAATCGCATCAGAAGTTGCCTCGCCAGGAAGAACGATTTTATCGCCTTTAGTTAGTTTAGATAAGGTAATTAATACTTCTTTATCTAAATATTGGGTTCCGGTTACCGTGGTACCACCGATGATATATTCTTTTGGACTAAAATAATCGAGATCTAAGCCACCAACCTTTAAAGAAGGGGTTACCGGTGCCTGACCTTGTGGACGTACTTGAGCGAAGGCCGGAGCGGCTAAAACTAGTAGGATTAAAACTTGAAATATTCTTTTCATTAAAATTATTTGTTCAGTAATGGCCAAAAGGTAACGATATTTTATAAAGCAAAATGTCTTTACGTTGTTCCCTTATTATGGTTTCATTTATCGTATAAAAGTGGTGCTAAGTTAGTTTAAACGCTTGTTAAAAAGTGTTAAAAGAAAAATTAGTTTAATTGCTCACTAATTTTACCAAAACGGCGTTCACGTTTTTGATAGTCTACAATAGCCTCGAAAAGATCTTCTCGTCTGAAATCCGGCCATAAAACATCAGTAAAATAAAACTCGGTATAAGCCATTTGCCAAAGCAGATAATTGCTGATACGGTGCTCCCCACTTGTTCTGATCATCAATTCTGGATCGGGTATATTTACCGTGGTTAGTTTTGATGAAAACAGGTCTTCGTTTATATCATCCAAAGAAATGGTATTCTCTTTTACTGCCGATGCGATTTTTTTGGCAGCCTCCAAAATCTCCCACTTTGCACTATAGCTCAATGCTAATGTTAAAGTACATTTTTCGTTATGGGCAGTCTTTTCCATGGCTTCATTTAAATCATCTATACATTCTTGAGGTAAAGATGCAATATTACCAATGGCATTCAGCTTAATATTGTTTTTATTAAGTGTTTCGGTTTCTTTGTTGATGGTAGAAATCAGAATCTGCATCAAAGCATCTACCTCTTCTTTGGGCCTGTTCCAATTTTCTGTAGAAAAAGCATATAAAGTGAGGTACTCAATACCTACTTCCACACAACCTTCTACAATGTCTTTTACAGAAAGTACACCTTGTTCATGTCCGAAAACCCGCACTTTACCCTGGCCTTTTGCCCATCTTCCATTACCATCCATGATTACGGCAATGTGCTTTGGCAGGCGGCTATAGTCTATTTGTTCTTTAAATCCCATTAATTATGTCAAAATCAGCTTAAAAGGAATAGCATTTTGAGGATACAAAGGTAAAAGATATGCCAACACTAACAAATAGATAAGTGTCCCTTTTTCGAAAATCGCCTCTTTGGGTACCTGCTTGTCCGATTTGATAGCGTGAAGGATCGGATAAATTGACCTGATTTTGGCCATTTCCAACGATTACAGGATTAACCGGATAGCGGCCGCTCACATCATCAATATAATCGGTAAGTGGTGTCCGGTAACCGAGTTCGGTAAAAACGCTCCAGGTGTTTTTGTAATTATACCTTAGCCCTATTCCATATGGGATAGTTAAAACAGCATTGTTATAGCCATTTTCCTGCCCTTCGGTTGCGAGTCGATCTAACCGGTATCTGTCACCATCAATTTTTACCGTAGGTTTAAAAACAACTAAACCAACACCAGTAAAAAGGTAAGGAGTAAATTGTCTGGTTCCGCCACCTATATTAAAGTTAAAAAAATTAAAATCGATCAAACCGCTAAATTCGTTCAATGCTGTTTTAAAACGCAGATTTCTTTCGCGGAACTGCTCATTATTGGAGTTGGCATCATCTGCCTTTATCTGTCCGTAAGTATAATTTAAGCGAACGCCCAAATATTGGTTAAAGTTACGTTTTACATAAGCACCGCCAGAGAGTCCGCTAATCTGCAATGGATTATTTTGATTGAGATCGCCCATGTAACCTGCTCCTCCAGCCATTAATCCAACTTCCCATGTTCCTTCCTGCGCACGAAGAATTTGTCCGCTAAAGATAAAAAAGAAGAGAATTAACAGAGGTTTGGTTGGCGTCATGCTTAGTAGTTACGGGTATCAATGCCCCATAATAATTTATTTCTTAACGTGTTTAAGTAGGTTTCATTGTTAAGGCGGATAAGATTTACGCAAAAATCTGCCTTTTTTATGCTAATTTTTACTGAACGTTCTACGGTAACCGTTCGGCTATCACAAGAAACCAGAAATTTCGATTCACGTGCTTCTACCTCAAAAGAGAGTTTATTATCATCTGGCACAACCACCGGCCTTACATTTAAGTTATGCGGCGCAATGGGTGTAATAACAAAATTTTCAGAGTCGGGATAAATAATCGGGCCACCGCAGCTTAATGAGTAAGCGGTTGATCCTGTTGGGGTGGCAATAATCAATCCATCGGCCCAGTAAGAATTAATAAACTCATTGTTCATTGAGGCATGGATAATCATCATGGCAGAATTATCGCGACGGTGAATGGTAATATCATTCAGTGCAAAATTCTCTTCTCCAAACAGGCCATTATCAGATTCTAAGGTTAAAAGCGAGCGGGCATCTAAGGTATATTCTCCGTTAATTAAGGCTTTTAGTGCCGATCCTATTTCATTTTTGTTGATGCTGGCCAGAAAACCCAACCGGCCAAAATTGATCCCGATTACCGGTATGCCCGAATTGCGGATTAAGGATAAGGTATCCAGTAAGGTACCATCGCCTCCTAAGCTCAACAATACATCGGCAAGTTCTTTTAGTTCGCTATGGTTATGAAAAATAACTGTATTGGCAGGCAACTTAATTTTGCCATGAAGGGATGTTTTAAATTTTGAATATAAAACCGGCTGGATATGATGCTCGGCTAAATGATTAAAAACCTCTTGAACGTAGGGCAAAACCGTATCATTAAAATCTCTCCCGTAAATTGCAATCCTCATAAAGTAGGTTTATACATTTAAATAGTTCATGAAAGAATCGTAACGCTCCTGCGACCCATCATCAATCTGCGTGTTATTGTATACCTCTTTAACCAGATAATCATATCTTTCGAAAGAAGCTACCAATGAAGTAATTTCTGTTTTGTTTACTTTGAGCGTTACTTCTAAACGTGTAGAATTTTCGAAAGAATTTACGTAAGAAGAGAGCACCTGTGCATTATCGGCTTCAACAATCTGTGCGATATGTGCTAAAGAATTATCCCGGTTACTGATCTCCAAAACGATAATTCCTCCAGGTTCGTTTACTGCATACTGTTCGGCCACGGCATTTACCATGTTATTAATCGAAATTAAACCCAGGTAATTTTTCTGTTGATCCAAAACCGGAACAGCTGTCAATTTTAACTGACTCAATAACCTGATTACATCATAAGTATGTACGTTGCTCAACACAAAAACATTAAGCATGTTTATCGCACTATTGCTTAAAAGTGTATCATGATTATCAATATTTAGTAAATCATCTTCAGAAACCAAGCCCAATAAAGTTACCTCGTTAACAACCGGCAAATGCTTTAGTTTAAAATCGTTCATACGATCTAAAGCTTTCTGCACCGTGTCACCGGCCCTTAGTGATGGAATTGCATCTGATATGATTTCTGCTGCAAACATTTATTTTAACAATATTCTATCTAAAAATTTCTCTAAAAATGCATTAAATATTTCCGGATGTTCCATCATAGGCGCGTGCCCACATTTATCAACCCAGTTTAATTCTGAATTCGGCAACAATTCATGAAATTCTTCTGCCACTTCTGGTGGTGTAACCTTATCATTTTTACCCCAGATTAAAGAAACCGGTATGGTAATTTTAGACAGTTCTTTAGCCATGTTGTGTCGTATTGCCGATTTAGCCATGGTTAAAATCCTGATAACCCTCGATCTATCGTTAACCGTTTTAAAAACATCATCAACCAGTTCTTTGGTTGCCGTCGCCGGATCGTAAAAAGTAAATTCTACTTTTTCCTTAATGTAATCGTAGCTCTCTCTCCGCGGGAAAGATCCTCCAAAAGCATTTTCGTATAAACCAGAGCTACCAGTTAGTACCAAGGCTTTAACAAACTCCTGATGGGCAACCGTAAATACCAAACCCACATGGCCACCAAGCGAATTACCAACAAGTACTACCTGGTTTAAATTTTTATATTTTAAAAAGCGATGAAGGTATCTCGACAATGCTTTTACGCCCAATGTTAAAATAGGCAAATCGTAAATTGGTAAAATTGGAATAATTACACGATAGCGATCTTTAAACTGTTCTATAACCAGTTCCCAATTGCTTAGTTCGCCCATTAGGCCATGTAGCAATACCAGTGTTTCGCCTGTTCCAGCTTCGATGTATTTAAATCCGTCTTCTTCTATTATCGGGTAGGTCATATATATTCTAGATGGTATTGTGCTACTAAGTTAGTAGAGTAAAATTAAATTTATGCATTTCTATGCCATTTTTCTGAAATAAAATCGAAAACGGTATAAAAATGCCTTTTGTAAAGCGGTAAGCGACTAGCAACTAGCGAAAAATGCGCTTTAAGCTTTAGTCTTTCTGCTTTTAGCTTTAAATTAAGCTAGTTTTTCTTTAACAATCTCAGCAATTAATTTACCATCAGCTTTACCTGCAAGTTCCTTATTTGCCATGCCCATTACCTTCCCCATATCCTTAACCGATGTAGCACCAGATTGTTTGATAACAGCCTCGATAATTGCAGCAACCTCTGCCCTATCTAACTGTTTTGGCAAAAACTGGCTAATCACTTCAATTTCTTCCTCTTCTACCTGATACAAATCTTCGCGATTTTGTTGTTTGTAAATATCAGCTGATTCTCGGCGTTGTTTAATCAGTTTCTGAAGAATTTTAAGTTCGGTTTCTTCCGTAATTTCTTCTGAAGATCCTTTCTCTGTTTTAGCTAAAAGTAAAGCTGCCTTTATTGCTCTTAAACCTCTTAACTGTGCACTGTTTTTAGCCAACATGGCTTTTTTTATTTCCTGATCTATTGTGTTTGATATCATTTTTAACCCCAAACCCCTAAAGGGGCTTTCCTTTCATTAGTTTAAAATAAAAAATTATATTGTTATTTCCTCCCAGTATTAATTTCCCCTTCAGGGGGCTAGGGGGTTCTATTTATAATCGTCGCTGTAGCCTGTGCGGTAGGCATAATCAGCATGTCGTTAATGTTAACATGTTTTGGCCTGCTTACTACATACCAAATGGCATCTGCAATATCGTTGGCAATTAACGGCTCCAGGTTTTCGTATACTTTTTTTGCCCGGTCTTCATCACCTTTAAAGCGCACCACCGAAAATTCGGTTTCTACCATACCCGGATTAATTTCGGTAACCTTTATGCCGTGGGGCAATAAATCGATACGCATACCTTTACTCAATGCATCAACAGCATGTTTGCTGGCACAATATACGTTTCCATTTGGATAAACTTCTTTTCCGGCAATAGAGCCAATGTTAATAATATGGCCTGATTGGTTCGGTATCATCCAGTTGGAAACAATTTTGGTTACATAAAGCAACCCCTTTACATTTGTATCAATCATAGTGTCCCAATCGTTGGTATCGCCTTTATCAATTGGATCTAAACCCTGGCTTAAGCCTGCATTGTTAATCAAAACATCAACCTTTTTCCATTCTGCCGGCAAAACTTCTAAAGCAGCGGTAAGACTTTCTTTATCACGAACATCGGCAAAAACCTGTTTGATGGTAATGGCATACTTGTCTTCTAAATGATGGGCAATTTTTGCCAGCCGATCTTCTCTGCGGGCCAATAATACCAGATTGTAACCTTGTTGGGCAAATGTATGTGCACAAGCTTCGCCAATACCAGAAGTTGCGCCTGTAATTAATGCGATTTTAGACATTTTTATGAATTTTAAGTCTCGGTAATGCTTTAAGATAGCATCTTTGATTTACCTACACCAACAAAGGTAAGTTTTTTTGGATTGAAGGACTATTGAAAAATCAAACTGAATGTTAATTGACGTAATTTCAACTTATCTATCGGATTGGCATAAACCGTATTGTCGTGCTGAAGCAAATCGCTGTTTGAATACGATAGTTTTATTTCGGGCGACATTTTGAAATACTCAAAATAAATATCGAAACCAATACCTGTTTCGTACGATAGGTAATTTCTTTGGTTTTTTAAAAATTTATTTACCGGTGTTTCGCCTTCATCGAAGGTTTTCTTTTTCGAAGCTATATCTATCGAATATTTAGCGCCGCCTAACCAATATACCCTAAAATTGTTCATCCGGTTAGACTTTACCTTTAGGCCTAATGGAAATTCGAACATGGTCGCCTGAACTTTTCTTTCAACCACGGTTTGAAAGTTTTTCGTTTGCCCATTGCCTAAGTTGATCGGCGCCATAGGTTCATACTCGTAAGTTACTATCCTATCACTAAAAATAAGGGAGGGCGTTGCCCTGATATCGAAGTTATCAGAGATCATCCTGTTCATTACAAAACCCAACCCAAAACCTTGAGATGGTGAGCTAGAAATAGAATTTAACTTTGAGGTAACCGGAATGCCTGAATTGGGATCGTAAGAAGGTTCCAGTGAATTTGGCACCTCATAAAAAGGCGATCGCCAATTTTGCTTTTTAAGAATTTTGTATTCGGCTGAGATATACTGGAAATTAAAACCAAAACTCCAATCTTCATCATCTATTCCACCACCCCAATTTTGAGCAAAGGCGGTTGTAGAAATAATAAAAAGTGAAAGAATGAGGCTTAATTTTCTGATCATTTGGTTCCTACATATATCGAACTTATTCCAAACGTTAAAATTCTTTGTTTGGTACTTTTAAAGCCAACCTTTTCCATTAGGTTGGTAAAATCTTCTCCGTCGGGAAAAGCTGCTACCGATTCTGGCAAATAGGTATAGGCTCTGTGGTCTTTAGAAAATAGTTTTCCAAAGAAAGGCGTTACCTGTTTAAAATAAAAACTATACAATTGTTTTACCGGAAAAACCTTTGGTTTCGAAAATTCCAAGATTACCATTTTCCCGTTGGGCTTTAATACCCTGTACATATCGGTTAATCCTTTTTCGAGGTTTTCGAAATTACGCACGCCATAAGCGCAGGTAATCGCATCAAAAGTGTCATTTTCGAAATGCAGACCTTCAGAATCGCCTACCTGAACGGTAAAAACTTCGTTTAAACTACGCTCGTTAATTTTCTTCTTGGCTACTTCCAACATACCTTCAGAAATATCAACTCCAATTACCTTTTCGGGATGCAGCTTTTTAATGGCTTCAAAGGCAAAATCGCCAGTTCCTGTAGCTACATCAAGCAAAGTTCTCGGGTGGATGGAAACCAGTTCTTTAATGGCTTTTTTACGCCATAATACATCTATCCCTAAAGAAAGAAAATGGTTTAAAAAATCGTAAGTACCCGAAATGTTATTAAACATGGTTGCAACCTGCTCCTTTTTAGTTGCATCTTCTACTTGGTATGGGGTGATATTCTGATTCATGATATGGGGCAAAGATAGATAAAAGTCGGGAGTCTTTAGTCCGAAGTCCGAAGTCTTTGAGGCTAAGTATTCAGTGTAATGTCAAAAATGAGATTTAAAAAGATGAGCAATTTGTACTTCGGACTTCCGACTTCGGACTTCGGACTCAAAACCCTACCTTTGCACTATGATTATCAAAACGGCAACATTTGTTTGCAGCAACACCCAGATTTCGGCACTACCGGTACCAACTATGCCCGAATATGCATTTATTGGCCGCTCTAACGTGGGTAAATCTTCATTAATCAATATGTTGGTTAATCAACATGGTTTGGCCAAAACCTCTCAACGCCCGGGAAAAACACAGTTAATTAACCACTTTCTGATAAACGAGAAATGGTACATTGTCGATTTACCGGGTTATGGCTATGCCAAGGTTTCTAAAACCAGCAGAGAGAAATGGGAGAAATTCATCCGTGCTTATATAACCAAAAGAGAAAGTTTACAATGTGTTTTTGTTTTGATAGACAGCCGTTTAGAGCCCCAGGGAATTGATATAGAATTTTGCTATTGGTTAGGTGAAAAACAGATACCTTTTTCGTTGATTTTCACCAAAGCTGACAAACAGGGCATGACAACCACCCAGAAAAATGTAGCTGCCTTTAAGAAAAAATTAGGTGAGTTTTTCGAAGAGATCCCTGCCACCTTTATTTCCTCTGCCGAAAAAGGAACCGGAAAAGATGAAGTGCTGAATTTCATTTATGAGGTAAATAAAGATTTTGTTGTGCCAACAGATTATAAGAAGTTTTAACAATTTTCAGTCCGCAGTGCACAATTTTCAGTTTAACAATAAAAAAATCTGCGCATTCAAATAATCTGTGTAATCATCCCTAACGGGAAATTAATCAGTTCTTAAAAAAATGAAAAAATACTTTTCGCTCGTATTATTCGCCCACTCTGTTTTTGCGTTACCATTTGCCATGATTGGTTTCTTTTTGGGCGTAACCACAACAGAAAACCCATTTTCCTGGTATAAACTGCTTTTAGTTTTGCTTTGTATGGTTTTTGCCAGAAACTCGGCCATGGCTTTTAACCGTTACCTGGACAGAAATATTGATGCAAAAAATCCACGCACCAAAATGCGTGATATCCCTGCAGGTAAAGTTTCGGCAAACGAAGCGCTGATTTTCGTAATCGCCAATTGCGTACTTTTCGCCATTACCACCTACTTTATCAATCCACTTTGTTTCTATCTGTCGCCAGTAGCTTTATTTGTAGTTTTGTTTTATAGCTACACCAAAAGGTTTACGGCGCTTTGCCATTTGGTATTGGGCTTAGGCCTGGCGCTTGCTCCTATTGGCGCTTACATTGCCGTAACCGGACATTTTGCACTGGTTCCTGTGCTTTACTCCTTAACCGTATTGTTCTGGGTAAGTGGATTTGATATTATATACGCATTACAGGACGAAGAATTTGACCGGGAAGAAAAATTACACTCTATCCCATCGGCACTTGGCATTAAAAATGCGTTGAACGTTTCGGTGCTGTTGCATATACTCTCTGCTACCTGTGTTATTTTGCCTGTGTTTTTTACCTCCTTTAGCTGGGTTTATTACGTAGGTATTGTGTTTTTCTGTTCGATGTTGATTTATCAGCACTTACTGGTAAAACCAAATGATATCAGCAAAGTAAACAGGGCGTTTCAGACCTTAAATGGTTATGCATCTGTAGTATTTGCCGTATGTTTTTTAATAGATGCGTATTTGAGACATAAATAAATGAGAGAATGATTGAATTTTGAATGAGAGGGTATAGCATTGCGCCTTAAACCATTCACTCCTTCAATCATTCCAACATTCAATAACATAAATAAAATGAGTAAAGGCCGAATGAGAGAGTGATTGAATTTTGAATGAGAGAATATAGCATTGCGCCTTAAACCATTCACTCCTTCAATCAACATATGATTATAACTAAGAAACCTAGAACATATATTCCACAGGAACTAAATATTACCTGGGAAAATTTAGAACCACTTTTTACCGAATTGCAAAACCGCGAAATAACCAGCACCGCTGAGTTAGAACACTGGTTAAAGGACCGTTCGGAGCTTGAAGCTGCTTTAGAAGAAGATTTTGCCTGGAGATATATTAAAATGAGTTGCGATACCGCAAATGAAGAACTGGTTAAAAACTTTCAATATTTTGCAACTGAAATAGAGCCAAAGATTTCTCCATTAGCCAACGAATTGAACAAAAAATTTGTCGAAAGTCCTTTTATGAATGAACTTGACAAAGAAAAATATTTCGTTTACAGCCGCGCGATAAAAAAAGCGTTAGCACTTTACTGTGATGAGAATATTGAGCTTTTTACCGAATTACAGGTGAAACAACAAAAATACCAGCGCATTACAGGCGCCATGAGTGTTGAGCTAAATGGCCAGGAATATACTTTGGAGCAAGCCTCGATCTTTATCAAAGATTTAAACCGCGAGGTACGCGAAAATGCATGGAAAACGATTCAACAACGCCGCTTAATTGATAAAGATGATTTAAACGTGCTGTTTGATGAGCTGATTAAACTGCGTAATCAGGTTGCCTTAAATGCGGGTTTTGAAAACTACCGCGATTACATGTTCCAGGCTTTGGGCCGTTTCGATTATACGCCACAAGACTGTTACGATTTTGCCAATGCTATTGAGAAAGAGATTGTTCCGATTTTAAAAGAGCAGGCCGAAAAACGCCGGGAAGCTTTAGGCCTGGAAGTATTAAAGCCTTGGGATTTAGAAGTGAGCATTAGTGGCAAACCAGCCTTGAAACCTTTTAATAATGGCGAAGAGCTGATTGATAAAAGTATTGCCTGTTTTAATGCCATTGATGAAAAATTGGGCTCAAAATTGGCAACCATGAAAGCCAATAACCTTTTTGATGTAGAGAGCAGAAAGGGTAAAGCGCCAGGCGGTTACAATTACCCATTGGCCGAAACAGGAGCCCCGTTTATTTTTATGAATTCGGCAAATTCGTTGCGCGATTTAACCACAATGGTTCACGAAGGCGGCCATGCTATACATACTTTTTTAACCGCAGATTTAGAGTTAAACGACTTTAAACATTGCCCTTCTGAAGTTGCCGAACTCGCATCCATGAGTATGGAACTCATCTCTATGGATAACTGGGATGTTTATTTCGACAACGAAGAAGATTTAAACCGTGCTAAAAAAGAACAGCTGGCTGATGTTTTGAAAACTCTACCATGGGTTGCTGTAATTGATCAGTTTCAGCACTGGATTTACACCAATCCGAACCATACTGCTGCTGACCGTGAAGAAACCTTTAAACAGATTTTTAACCGTTTTGGCGCTGGTTTTGCCGATTGGACAGATCTAGAACAACAATTTGGAAATGGCTGGCAAAAACAACTGCATTTATTCGAAGTTCCCTTTTACTACATTGAATATGCAATTGCCCAGTTAGGTGCCATTGCGGTTTGGAAAAACTATAAAGAAGATCCTAAGAAAGCTTTAGAACAATATTTGGCTGCACTTTCTTTGGGTTACACCAAACCAATGAACGAAATATATGAAACCGCAGGAATTAAATTTGATTTCAGCGCAGAATATGTAAAAGAACTGGCAGACTTTGTTAAAGATGAATTAGAGAAATTAGGATAATCAATATATTTATAAGTCGCGGTTAATCTCCGCGACTTTTCTATTTTTAGAAAAAACATTTTTATGCGCCTCCTTAAAACTATATTGATCATTTTAATATTTGCAAAAAGCATTTGCCACGCACAACAAAAACAAAATAATACCATACAGAAATATACCTTAACCGGTTTCATAAATAAAAAAATTCCGGTTGAATTAAACATTTCTGTTTTTAATCAGCTCATTTTAGGGGATATCAGGTATTTAAATACCAAATTGAAACAGCCAATAAAAATTATTGGCTATATGGAAGATCAAAATCAGTATTCGCTGCATGAATTTGAAAGAGATGGAAATATTAGCGGGAGTATTGATGCTACGCTTAAAAACAATAAATTGGAAGGCAACTGGTCTGCCACCAAATCAGATACCAGTTATACTATCATACTGGCTATTAAAACCAATCAAAATCTTAAGCCGGAAATATTTTTACCTTCTAAACCAGATCAGCTGGCAGGAGAATATGCTTATCAATACGGTGAAAAAGGATATCAGGGAAGCATCACCATTAAAAAAATAGGCGGCAATACCTACAGTTATGACATTGGTTCCGTTACGCATGATCCTGGAAGAAACATTGCTGATGCATCTGGAAAGGCTATTTTAAAAAACAACCAGCTGATCATTCAGGTGAACAAATCATGTACGTTCAAAGTTAAATTCTACAATGGCTTTTTAATCATTTCGCAGGAGAGTCCATTCCAGTTAAATGATTGTGAATTCGGATTCAACGCCACACTAGAAGGCACTTATCTGAAAATTAAATAGCAAACTGGATTAGGTTATCTGTATCACAGGCATCGTTTACTTTCTTTGCTATGAAATATCCTGGACTAATTATACATTGAAGCTATTTATTACTATTGTTAATGCATTAGTTTAGGTTTAGGTTTAAATCTTATCTGGTCTTAGCATCTCGTTAAGACTTGAGTTTAATTCTGTCAAATGGCATTAGCATCTCGCAAAGCATTTTGCCACGGAAAAACAGAAGGCACGGAAATTAAACAAGAATTCAGACCAGCCACTTACTTCACGTTTTTTCGGTAATCAAAACCAATGCTTCATCTGCAGTACCTAAACAATAGACCTGATGGATTGAAAATCCCTTTTGGAAAAGATGTCTTGTATTCCATTCAAATTTTCCCAAAAGGATTGTAACAAACAGCAGGACAGAACCCTGGCAATGAAATACAGAGGCTCCTCTTCAAAAAAAATCTTTATTTCTATCAGTGAACGACAATTACCTAGACTTCATCCTTTTTCCTAATCTTGATAATCACAAACATCACCAGAACCGAGATCAGGATCATAATGAGATAACTGTAACTGAGGTTGCGTTCATCTTTAGCAGGAATTAGGTTTACGATACCATAACTCAAAAAAGAAACAATAACATAGGTAATCCCTCCTGTTAAGCCACCTGCAATTCCAGCATTTTTCGGGAATTTGCTCAGACAGAAAGTAAAGTAATTATTAAAGGTGAAGCCTGCTCCTACATGGATTAAAAAAGCAAAGAAAATTAACGACCAGAGGCTAGAAACAAAATTTAAGCTTACAATCATCAGGACTACAAATGCAACCTGAAACAGCGAGTTGATCATTAATCGTTTAAAGAAAGGCCTGTTAATGGTGGCCTTGCCAATAAAGCCCCCTACCATCCAGGCGAAACCTAAAAACAGGGAACTATAACCCGCAATAACCGGAGAAAATTTAAAATGGTGCTCAATAATAAACGGACCGGTCATGTTGTAAACCATCACCATACAATAAGCTAAACCCAACATCACGATACCTAAGGTAAAGCTTGTTGTTTTAATCATTTCGATATAAATGCCGGTGATTTTTTTCAGTTGAAAATCGGTAAAATGCTTTAGTGTTTCGCCACTGAACAACAACTCCAGTACTGCAAAAACAAGTGCAAAACCAGCCAGGAAATAGAAATTAGATTCCCAGCCAAATACTGTTTGCAGGTAACCACCAATAAAAGGTGCTACAATCGGTCCGGTAGACCAGATGATGGAAAACAAACTCAGGTAGTGTTTTAGCTGATCGCCTTCAAAAAGATCGACAAAGTAAGCTCGTTTGGCCACTACAATTGCACCTACAGTAAGACCATGGACAATGCGCATTAAATAAATAAGGTAAATGTTATGGGTAGTTGCAATGATGATACTTGCTGCAGCGAAAATTAATAATGCGTATAAACAGATTTTATATCTTCCAAAACTATCGAGCACACTACCGATAAAAAGTTGCGCAACCCCATAACTAATTAGAAAAATGCTGAGTGTAAGCTGAACCTGAACATTGCTCACCTGCATTTCGCCAGCCATGGTAGGTAATGAGGGGATATAAATATCGGTAGCAAAACCTGACAAGGGAATTAAGGCAAAGGCAAGTAAAGTAGCCAAACCCTGGTGACGTTCTTTAATGTATTTTATTTGTGCTATATCTGCATTCATATTGGTACTGTAACGGTATATAAATATTCCAATCAAACAAGACATATATCATTTTATTTGCATTGCTGATTATTGACAACAAAATTAACTGTTTCATTTATTCTAAAATTATGCGAATCAAACAAAGGATTATTCAAGCCAAATAATTACAATTTTTTACTTTAATCTAATAAACTCCATTCTTTTAGGTGGCATTTTTCCTACTAAAGCATGTGTATTGAAAATTATATCCTGCTTTAAACGTTTTTAACCAAACTTTTTATAAGTTTGAGGAAACAAGCAAACAAAAGATGTTCGAAAAGCTATTCAGAAAAAAATCTATTTCCAAGATATTACAAGATGCGGCAAAAGGCTATGGCGACCATGAAAATACATTACATAAAACACTTGGAGTACGCGATTTAACAGCTTTCGGAATTGCAGCGATTATTGGAGCAGGAATTTTTAGTACGATTGGCAAGGCCAGTGCAGATGGTGGTCCGGCGGTAATTTTTTTATTTATTTTTACAGCAGTAGCCTGTAGTTTTGCGGCCTTTGCTTATGCAGAGTTTGCTTCAATGGTACCTGTTTCTGGCAGCGCTTATACCTATTCTTATGTAGCTTTCGGCGAACTGGTGGCCTGGATTATCGGATGGTCGCTCATTATGGAATATTCTATCGGTAATATTACGGTAGCCATATCCTGGTCTGATTACTTTACAGGCCTACTCTCTACCATCAAAATTCCTCCCCTGGGCATAGAGGGCATCCATGTACCCGATTGGATGACCATGGACTATTTAAGTGCTTATAACGGACATAAACATGCGGAAGCGCTTCTGGCGGCTGGCAAAAACCTGGCAGATTTAGATTCGGCTACAGCCTTGGCCAATAATGCATGGCTTACCGCTCCAACAATCGGTAGTTTTCACCTCGTTGCAGATATCCCTGCCCTGGGCATTATTATTTTAATTACCTGGTTAATTTACCGTGGGATGAAAGAAAGCCGGAATGCCAGCAACGCGATGGTAGTGGTTAAACTTGCAGTAATTCTTTTGGTATTAGCGGTGGGTATATTTTATGTTGATACCAAAAACTGGGATCCATTTGCTCCGAATGGTGTTTCTGGAGTTTTAAAGGGCGTTTCGGCAGTATTTTTTGCTTATATCGGTTTCGATGCCATTTCTACCACTGCCGAAGAATGTAAAAACCCACAGCGTGATTTACCCCGCGGAATGATGTGGGCGATTATTATCTGTACCATCCTTTATGTGGCTATTGCGCTGGTTTTAACCGGTATAGTTAAATCAGATACTTTAGCTGTTGGCGATCCATTGGCATTCGTTTTTGATCAGATTAACTTAAAATTAATGAGCGGCATTATTGCCGTAAGTGCTGTATTTGCCATGGCCAGTGTACTTTTGGTTTTCCAAATGGGACAACCACGTATCTGGATGAGCATGAGCAGAGATGGCTTATTGCCAAAATCTTTTTCGAAAATTCACCCTAAATACAAAACACCTTCGTTTGCAACCATTGTGGTAGGCTTTGTAGTGGCTGTACCATCGTTGTTTATGAATCTTACTATCGTTACTGATCTCTGTTCTATCGGGACACTTTTCGCTTTCGTACTGGTTTGCGCAGGGGTTTTAGTATTACAGAACAGGCCTGATGTACAGCGTGGAAAATTCAAGATACCTTATGTAAACAGTAAGTTTATTGTACCTATTGTTTTAATTGCGACTATAATTTTCGCATTCACAAAATATGGCAAAGAAACCAAAGCTTTCTTTTTCAATTCCCCTAAAACAATCCAAACGGTAACTTTTGTTACTTCTCTAAGTGGCGATGAACTTAAAATTGTTAAAGAGGAAATTGTAAAAAATGCTGCGCCACAAATTGTATTGGCCGAAAAAGTAGATGCAGAATCTTATTTAAGTGCATTACCAGCCGATCGTTACGAACAGTTCATTTCAGCCTCAAAGATACCTGTAGAAAAAAAATACGAAAGCGGTTGGGGGTTGTTTAAACACAAAATCCCAATGTGGATTTTCCTGATCATCTGTGTGGTCATCACCTACTATTGCATCACCAAAAACTTATCGTTAATTCCGGTTTTAGGATTGATCAGCTGTTTATACATGATGTGCGAACTTGGCATTTCCAATTGGATCGGTTTCGGCATCTGGCTGGTGATTGGCCTGGTGGTTTATTTTGCCTATGGTTACAGGCATAGTAAACTGGCAAAAATTGAAAGTTAATTATAAATGAAATATAATCCTTTGATACATCATCGAAGATCGATCAGGTTAAGGGGTTACGATTATGCAAAAGCAGGAGCTTATTTCATCACGATCTGCTGTGAAGATAGGCTTCATAGATTTGGAAAGGTTTCAGACAATAAAATGATCTTAAATCAATCTGGAACTATCGCTTATAACGAATGGATTAATTTAGCGGATAGATTTTCTAATTTCGAACTTGATGTTTTTCAGGTTATGCCGAATCATGTGCACGGCATAATGGTATTCTCAGATATTTCTTCTTTTTCTACTGCTGTCGAGGCGACCCTTGCGGTCGCCCAAGAAGAAGATGAATTAAACCGGGCGACCGCAAGGGTCGCCCCGACAATTTCCGACATTGTTGGCGCATATAAATCAATTGTTTCTAATGCGTGCCTACAACTATTCAAATCGCACGATAAAATAATGGGAAAGCTATGGCAAAGGAACTACTATGAACACATTATCCGCGATGAAAGAGCATACAATAACATCTCGAACTATATTATAAATAATCCCAGTAAGTGGGACGAAGACAAATTCCATCTATAAAATAAAAAATCCCCTTTCTTTTACAGAAAGAGGATTCAATTTATTTCTTCTTTATAAAGGCCAGGGCAGTAATCATCACCAGCCCTAATCCAGATGCAATCATATAATTATTGGCATGATCTAAATGGTATAGTTTAGCTATGGGTCCAGCCATAAATAAACTTACTCCCACTATTAAAATCGCAGTTCTCATCAATTAAACCGGTAATCTGTTCAATTCAATATCATCTGGTGTAACGAAAATCAATGGAACTTTCTCTACATCAACATAACTGCTATCCAGGCCAAAACTCCGCTCTTCTGATAAACTTAATTTTTTAAGGATAAAGTAATAATCCATAATCTGTCTTTCATAGAAACTTAACTTGGTAAACTTAGATAAATGTTTTTCTAAAAGAACAAACCTGAAGTCGCCAGCAATTTTATGCTTGTTTAACGAAGTGTACTGACTGGTAATATCGATTTCTCCATTCTTGACCAGCTCTTCAACCACTTTACGATACAATAAGTTTACACGTTGCTCAATCCTGAAACCTAATCTAAAATCAATCCTGATCAGTTTTCCCGGGATCAGGAATTCAACTTTATAATCTAAGGTATAAGGCTCGTCCATTACATCAACATGTACCAACCAGTACACGTCAGCACGTTTTGGTTCCTTTTGTATAATGGAATAGATAATTTTTGATTCAATCTCCGTTTTAAAGTTCGCACTGGTTAAATAAACCAGCTGAGAAGAGTATTTCGGAACCGATTCATCTCCGCTCAGTTCAGTTAAAATCTCATAATAATCCTCAATTTCGACATATTTAACAAAGCGGTTTTTGATTTTTCGGGCTACAAACCAACTCCACATCACTGTAAACAATAACGAACCAATTAATACGGTCACCCAACCTCCATGTAAGAATTTGGTTAAATTACTGATCAAGAATGTTCCTTCAATAATTACATAGGTAAAAAAGAATATCGCAACTAAATATTTCGGGAAACGTCTACTTCTCAAATAAAAACTAACCAGAATGGTGGTCATTAACATGGCTATGGTGATCGATAAACCATAGGCCGCATCCATTTTCTCTGCCTTTTGAAACAACAGCACAATACCACAGCAACCAATCCATAACATCCAGTTAATAGAGGGAACGTATAACTGGCCTTTAGAAACCGATGGGTAAACAATTTTAATTTTAGGCCAAAGGTTTAAACGTACTGCTTCAGCAATTAAGGTAAAAGATCCACTAATTAAAGCCTGACTGGCAATTACTGCCGCCATAGTGGCTAGTATCACCATCGGAATTTGAAACTGATCAGGAACGATCTGGAAAAATGGGTTCATTTTTGCACCTGGAACATAGCTTCCGCTGTTCTGCAAAATCCAAACGCCTTGCCCCAAATAATTTAGAATAAGGGTTAATTTCACGAAAATCCAACTTGTTCTGATGTTATTTCTACCGCAGTGACCTAAGTCAGAATATAAGGCCTCAGCCCCTGTTGTACACAAAAACACACCACCCAGAATTAAAAACGCTAGTTTATTGGTAACCAGTAAATGAATGGCATAATAAGGGTTAAATGCCTTTAAGATAGAGAAATCTTTAACAATAAAAGACATACCCAATACACCCAAAACAGCAAACCAAACAAACATTACTGGCCCAAAAAGCTTTCCAACCAAATTGGTTCCAAACTGCTGAATAATAAACAGAACCGTTAAAATGCTTAATACAATGGGGATAACCGGCACATCGAACTTACTGGTTAAACCTTCAATTGCTGAGGTAACGGTAATACTTGGTGTAATAATTCCATCGGCCAGTAAGGCACAACCTCCTACTACAGCCGGAACCACCAACCACTTCGCCTTTTTCCGAACCAATGAAAATAAAGAGAAAATACCACCCTCACCTTTATTGTCGGCCCTTAGGGTTATAATAACATATTTAATGGTAGTTTGTAGTGTTAGGGTCCATATAATGCAGGATAATACACCAAGAACATTTGTGGGATTAATATCCTGTTTACCGCCTAAAATCGTTGTAAAAATTGCATTTAGGGTATATAATGGAGATGTACCAATGTCACCGAACACAATTCCTAAACTAATTAGAACCCCGCCGGCGGTTAACGCGTTGACATTTTTATGATTTGACACTTCGTTGATTATTTTAGTGCGGCAAAAGTAAACTAACTATAACAATTTAACAACCAAATTATTGTGTATTTTTAACACTATGAAATTTAAATTTTATTGTTAAATTGTGTTAAATTATGGGTTTTAAACAAAATGTTTAATTTCTTTGTTTTAAATTAATACATTTGCTATACCAATTTGATGAAACTCTACGCTAAGATAACGTTCCTCACAAAACTTGCATGCACATTGTGCATTGTCTTACTGTGCGGCGTAAATTCTTGGGCGCAACAAGCTGATAGTATTCGTATTAGCTTAAAAAACAGAACAAAAAAAGTAAGCAGAATTCCTGAAATTAAAGCCAACATTACGCCTTACAAACCACTTTATATGACAGTTGGTGGCTCTGGAATGTTCAATACTTACTCCACAACTCCAAAAAATACAACGGTTGTAGCAAAAGATAAATTGTTAACCATCGTAAAAATATATCCGAATCCTGTAGAAGATCAATTAAATATTATCTTATCTATCGGAAAAGATGGCACACAGACTACGATCAAAATCATCGATTTATTGGGAAATGAAGTGGCAACACTTTCAAATGAACGCTTAAATGCTGGCGAGCAGACCAAAAGCTTCGTTATTCCAAACAGGATTAATCCAGGTATTTACTTTTTAAGGGTTATTGCCGGTTCTGAAAGCCAGGTAAAACGGATCTCAGTTTTATAACACCATTTTCTTTTCTATTTTTGAATGATGTGGATTTAATTCGCATCTATTTTATCATATTTCATAGTCTTAAGAATGAAAATCATCGCCATTGGCCGAAATTATGCCGAACATGCAAAAGAACTGAACAATCCGGTTCCAACCACACCCGTAATTTTTCTGAAACCTGATACAGCTGTTTTAAAAGACAATAAGCCTTTTTACCTGCCTGATTTTTCTGATGATGTACATTACGAATTAGAAGTGGTATTGAAAATCTGCAAAGAAGGAAAACACATCGCAGAAAAATTCGCTGCTAATTATTATGACGAAGTGGGATTAGGCATCGATTTTACCGCCCGTGATATCCAGAGCAAACATAAAGAAAAAGGATTGCCCTGGGAACTTGCCAAAGCTTTTGATAACTCGGCACCCATCAGTATCTTTCATCCTAAAAGTGATTTTGAGGATCTTTATAACTTAAATTTTGAGTTGAAGGTAAATGGAGAAAGCCGCCAGGTAGGCCATACTAAAGATTTATTATTCTCGTTCGAGAAGATAATCAGCTTTGTTTCTCAATATATTACTTTAAAAAAAGGCGATTTAATTTTTACCGGAACACCGCAGGGCGTCGGAAAAATAAATAAAGGCGATAGATTGGAAGCCTGGTTAGAAGGAAAGCAACTTTTAAATTTTGATGTAAAGTAACGAATGATTAAAAACCCGATCCAGTACAACTTAAAATTTTTAGTTTCGATCTGCCTTTTATTTGTTTCAACTTTTGTTCAGGCGCAACAGATTTATAGTACGAATAAATACCCGATTACAGATTTCAGACAACCTTTGGATATTAGTCCTCCTGCCCTTGCAGGTTCTTTTGGCGAAATCCGCGGCAATCACTTTCATTCCGGAATTGATTTCAGGACCAACCAACGCGAAGGTTATCCTGTTTATGCCGTTGCAGATGGATATATTTCTAGGTTAAGGGTGCAGAACAGTGGTTTCGGACAGGCACTGTACATCAATCACCCTAATGGTTTCACTACTGTATATGGCCACCTTCAACGGTTTGCTCCCAAAATTGCAACCATTGTTAAAAACCTTGAATACGAGAAAAAATCATTTGAGATTGATGAGTTTCCCGATGCCACATTAATTCCCGTACATAAAGGAGAGATTATTGCCTGGTCTGGTAACCGAGGTAGTTCGGGCGGTCCTCATCTGCATTTCGAAATCAGAGATACCAAAACAGAAGAAACCATAAACCCCCAATTTTTCGGAATCATCATACCCGATAACATTCCGCCTGTTATTCATGGTTTGTATGCATACCGTTTAAATGGCAAAACCTTTAATGAAAACACACCCAAACAAGCCATCGGCATTAGTGGAGCAAATGGCAATTATAAAACCACTGCCCCCATCAGCTTAACCGGTGAGGTTGGCTTTGGCATCGTTGTAACCGATCGGCATAATGGTTTATCGGGCACCAACGGAGTATATTCGATCCAACTGGAGGTTGACGGGAAGAAAATATATACTTCTGCCCTTGAACGCTTTGCGTTTGAAGATAGTAAGGCCATCAATTCGCACATCGATTACCCGACTTATTTAAATACCAAAAGAAGTATTCAGAAAAGTTTTGTCGAACCTGGTAACCCTTTAAAAATTTATAGCGGTTTGGTAAACAGTGGTAGGATTAATTTCAATGACGGTGCTTCACACCAGCTGCGCTACATCATAACCGATTCGAAAGGAAACTCGTCTGTTCTGCCCTTTACCGTAAATGCAGGTATTGCACCTATTGCTGCACCAGTTATTCCCGCCGGAATAATTTATCCGTATAATAAGGTGAATGAATTTAATACCGATGATATTAAAGTGGTTTTCCCACTCGGAACATTGTACAGCGATTTAAATTTCACCTATAAAAAGTTGCCTAAACCAACGGGAAATGCCTGGTCGGCTGTACATCAGATTCATAATAAGTACACGCCACTGCATATCGGTTTCAATATCTCGATCAAGGCTGATAACTTACCGGAAAACTTAAGAAGTAAAGCCCTGATTGTAAATAGCAACGGTTCATCCCAGGGCGGTTATTTCGAGAATGGCTACGTTAAGGCTACTCCAAAAAAACTTCGGCAGTTTTTATATCGCTACTGATACTCTTGCCCCAAGGATCGTACCTGTAAATATTGCTGAAGGAAAAAACATGGCCGGTTTATCTAAAATATTTTTCAGGATCAGTGATAATTTATCAGGGATAAAAAGTTTTAATGGTTATATCGATGGCAAATGGGCATTAATGGAATTTGACACGAAAACAGCTACACTTTGGCATAGCTTTGACGAAAGAACAGCTTCAGGAAAGCATTCATTAGAATTAATAGTAGTGGATATGAAAGAGAACACCAGAAAATACACAGTTACATTCTTTAAATAGGAACAGGATTTTCAAGATTTAAGGATTTTATGATTGAGTTGCCATCAAAACCCATAATTTATACTAAGAAATGTCATCTTTTAACATAAATTGAACAGTATAATAAGTTAAACTGTTTAAATTGCAGACATGATTTAACAGTTTATCATTCAAAATTCAATCAATTAATTACACTTCATCATTAAAGCATTCAAAATTCAATCATTATACATATGGCAGCGTTAAAAGAAGGTGATCAGGCACCGGCAATTACATCAAAAGATCAAAGCGGCATTGAAGTTTCTTTAAGCGATTATCAAGGCAAAACGGTTGTTCTATATTTTTACCCTAAAGATGATACACCTGGCTGTACCGCCGAAGCTTGCGATTTCAGAGATAACTACCAGGGCTTACAATCGAAAGGCATTGTGGTTTTAGGGGTTAGCGTTGATGATGAAAAATCACACCAGAAGTTTGTTACCAAGCATAACTTACCATTTACCCTGCTTGCCGATACCGACCAGAAAATTGTAAACGACTATGGTGTTTGGGCAGAAAAAAATATGTACGGCAAAAAATACATGGGTACAGTACGTACCACTTTCATTATAGATGGCGATGGAAAAATTACCCATATCATCAAAAAAGTTGATACAAAAAACTCAACGCAACAAGTACTCGATTTAATTAATAACTAATTATGATATAGCGGGTAAAATATTACCTTTGCTATGTAACAACAACCTCTTATTTTAATGAAACATACAATTAAAGAGCTAGAAGATATTGCCTCTCAGATTAGAAGAGATATCGTAAGAATGGTTCACGGATGTCAATCAGGTCACCCAGGCGCTTCGCTTGGTTGTACAGACTTTTTTACAGCTTTATATTTTGAAGTATTGAACCACAAAACAGACTTCACAATGGAAGGTGCTGGCGAAGATCTTTTCTTCCTTTCGAACGGACACATTTCTCCGGTATGGTACAGTACACTAGCTCACGCTGGTTATTTCGATAAAAGTGAACTGGCAACTTTCCGTAAACTGGACTCTAGATTACAAGGTCACCCCACTACCCATGAGCATTTACCAGGTATCCGTATTGCTTCGGGCTCATTAGGCCAAGGCTTATCAGTTGCTATTGGAGCAGCGTTGGCCAAAAAATTAAACGGCGATAAATCGCTCATCTTCGCCTTATTGGGTGATGGAGAATTACAGGAAGGACAAAACTGGGAAGCAGCAATGTTCGCCCCTTTTAATAAAGTAGACCATTTAATTGCATCAGTTGATTATAACGGACAGCAAATTGATGGTCCTACAAGTAAAGTTCTTGCCTTAGATGATTTACAAGCTAAATTCGAAGCTTTTGGCTGGCATGTAATCAATACCGATGGTAACGATATGAAAGCAATTGTTGAAGGTTTGCATTATGCTAAAACACTAACCGGAAAAGGTAAACCAATCTTAAATTTAATGAGTACTCAAATGGGTGCTGGTGTAGATTACATGATGGGCACACATAAATGGCATGGTACTGCGCCTAATGATGAGCAGTTGGCAGCAGCGTTAGCGCAATTACCAGAAACTTTAGGAGACTATTAAACTAGATTTGAGACAACAGATATGAGATTTGAGACGAATTGTCGCCTGATCTCACATCTAAAATCTCACATCTCATAGCTAAAAAACAATGAAAAAATATACATATACAGAAAAAAAAGATACGCGTTCGGGTTTTGGAGCTGGTTTACATGAGGCAGGAAAGAAAAACGAAAATGTGGTTGCCTTATGTGCCGATTTAGTTGGATCACTTAAAATGGATGCTTTTATTAAAGATTTTCCTGAGCGTTTTACACAGGTTGGCATTGCAGAAGCAAATATGATCGGCATTGCAGCAGGTATGACCATTGGAGGTAAAATTCCTTTCACAGGTACTTTTGCCAACTTTTCTACAGGCCGTGTTTACGACCAGATCCGCCAATCAGTAGCTTATTCTAATAAAAATGTTAAAATCTGTGCATCTCACGCAGGTTTAACCTTAGGCGAAGATGGTGCAACCCACCAAATTTTAGAAGATATAGGTTTAATGAAAATGTTGCCAGGAATGGTAGTAATCAATCCTTGCGATTACAACCAGACTAAAGCAGCAACTATGGCCATTGCAGAATACGAAGGCCCGGTTTATTTACGTTTTGGCCGTCCGGTAATCCCTGTATTTACAGATCCTGATCAAAAGTTTGAGATTGGTAAAGCGTGGATGGTTAACGAAGGAACAGATGTTACCATTATTGCTACAGGCCATATGGTTTGGAAAGCAATCGAAGCTGGTGAAAAATTAGCTGAATTGGGTATCGATGCTGAAATTATCAATATCCACACCATTAAACCTTTAGATGACGAAGCCATCTTAAAATCAGTTAAAAAAACTGGTTGTGTGGTTACCTGCGAAGAGCACAATAAATTTGGTGGCTTAGGTGAAAGTGTAGCACGTTTGTTAACTACCGAATTGCCAACACCACAAGAGTTTGTAGCCACTAACGATACTTTTGGCGAAAGCGGAACACCAGATCAATTAATGTCTAAATACGGCTTAGATGCTGTAAACATTGTTGAAGCTGTTCAAAAAGTAATTGGCAGAAAAAAATAAAATTTAAAATTTAACCACAAAGACACCAAGAACACTAAGCATAACCAAACCTTTGTGTACTTAGTGTCTTTGTGGTTTTATAATTATCATAAATGAAACAAGTTGAAGATTCAGAAATTCTTGCCATGTTCGCTGTTGAGCGCACGCGTAATGAAGCCTTTAACCTGTTGCTAAAAAAATACCAGCAAAAAATATATTGGCACATCCGCAGGCTGGTTTTAAACCACGATGATTGCGACGATCTTTTACAAGAAGTATTTGTTAAAGTTTGGAAAAACCTCGAAAAATTTAGGAGCGACTCTCAGCTTTATACCTGGATTTACCGTATTGCCACCAACGAATCCATCACTTTCTTAAACAAGCAGAAACAGCGGAACAATACGCCCTTAGATGAAGTATCATCCGAACTTGCCGATAACTTAGTTGCCTCCTCTTATTTTAATGGCGATAAACTTGAGCTTAAACTGCAAAAAGCAATCCTAACCTTGCCTGAAAAACAACGGATTATCTTCAATATGAAATATTTCGACGACATGAAATATGAAGAGATTTCGGAAGTGTTAGGTACTTCCGTAGGGGCTTTAAAAGCATCATTTCACATCGCTGCAAAAAAAATTGAAGCTTTTATTACAAATGATGAAATAGACTATTAAACCTTTTCACTTTAATTGTATCATATATCTGTGATGAACGAAAATATAGAAAATAACGATTGGATGAACGAAGCCCCTGCACTTGCAGCAATGGGGAAACGTAATCCTTTCTCCGTTCCTGATGGATATTTCGAAAATTGTGATGAGGCTATTTTTTCTGCTGCCTTTTTGGATGGGTTGAAACAGAAAACAAGTAACAATAATTTTGAAGTTCCGCAGAATTATTTTGAAGATTTAACAGAACGAATACAAACCCGGATATCCCTGTCTGAAATGCCTAAGGCAGATCAGGCTTTTGCAGTACCTGAAAATTATTTCGACACGCTGCAGCGTAGAATTGCAGATAGGATTGCGGCATCGGAACCTAAAAAGGAGACCAAAATTATTCCTTTATGGAGACGTAGCATTGTTAAATATGCAAGCGCGGCCTGTTTCTTATTAATGGCTTCGTTTGGCGTTTATTTTTACCAGAATGGCTCTACCAATGCGGTTCAGCAAGTACAATCTGCAGAAGCAATAAATGAACAACTATTATATGATATTGACGAAAGTACGATCATCGATCATTTAGAAGCGCAAAATACTACATCATCTAATATAAAAACTGCTTCTGCGTCAGATACAGAAATGGAAAACTACATCTTGAGTAATTTCTCGTCAAGTGATTTATCTCAGGAACTAAATAATTAATTAAGGAACCATCATGATTTACCGAATAAAATACATACCAAATCATGATAGCTTCATCACTATTGAAAACAATAACAAATTGATGAAAATGAAGAATTTACTTTTTGTTGCTTTAGTGTTTTTATTACCCTCAACCCTGTTGGCACAAAAACCAAAGGGAGAAGAAATAGAATCACTTAAAATAGCTTTTTTCACTCAAAAACTGGATTTATCACCAGAAGAGGCTAAAATCTTCTGGCCGATTTATAATGATATGCAGGCAGAGCAAAACGCCTTGCGCAAAGAACGCATGCAGAAAATGATCTCTTTCAGAAAAACGACTGAAATAGATAACCTAACCGATGCACAGGTACAAAGTTTAATTACCAGCGAATTCGACTTCAAGCAAAGAGACCTTAATCTCGATAAAAAATATTACAACAAACTTAAAGCGGTATTGCCGATAAAAATTGTTGGAAAGTTTTACAGGGCACAGGAAGGTTTTAAACGTGAGCTACTCAATAGATTTAAAGGCGGCCCAAAAAAGCCATAAAGAAAAAGACTTACAGCAATGTAGGTCTTTTTTGTTTTAAAGCACTCTTTCATTTCCGTACTTTTGTGCCATGCTTACCCAACGTCAGTTGTTTTTACAACACAATGCACAAACCTCTCCAGAGCCGCTTATGCTCGAATTTGTAAGGGCAAAAGGAATTTACATTTACGATGTCCAAAACAAAAAACACATCGATCTTATCGCTGGTATCGGCGTAAGTAATGTTGGCCATTGCCATCCCGCTGTAGTGAAAGCTATTCAAAAGCAGGCAGAAACCTACATGCACTTAATGGTTTATGGCGAATATGTGCAAACGCCTCAGGTGAATTTTGCAAAAGCCCTTGCTGATATTTTACCTGAAAGTTTAAGCTGCACCTACTTTTTAAACTCAGGAACCGAGGCTGTAGAAGGCGCCATGAAACTAGCTAAACGTTATACTGGACGTAAAGGATTTATTGCCTGCAAAAATGCTTACCACGGGAGTACGCAGGGTGCCGAAAGTTTAATGGAAAGCGATTTCTACTCCTCCGGCTACGGTCCGTTTTTGCCACATGTAAGTTTTATTGAACATAATAATATAGCAGATCTTAATAAAATCACCTCAGAAATTGCTGCTGTTTTTATCGAACCTATACAAGGTGAAGCCGGCATCCGGGTGGCGGATTTAAACTATATGCAGGCTTTAAGAGCAAAATGTACAGAAACCGGGACTTTATTAATCTTCGACGAAATACAATCTGGCTTCGGCCGCAGCGGCAAGATGTTTGCTTTTGAGCATTATAATGTTGTGCCCGATGTGCTGCTCCTTGCGAAAGGAATTGGTGGTGGAATGCCAATTGGGGCTTTTATAAGTTCACTGGAGATTATGTCGGTATTATCACATACCCCAATTTTGGGTCACATGACTACCTTTGGGGGGCATCCGGTTTGTTGTGCTGCCGGATTGGCTACCTTACGTACTTTAGTTGATGATCATATTGTTGATGAAGTAGAAGAAAAAGGACAATTGTTTAAACAGCTCCTTCAACATCCTGCCATCAAAGAAATTAGGGGAAAAGGTTTAATGTTGGCGGTAGAATTTGAAAATTTCGAGATCAACAAAAAAATCATTGATTCCTGCATTTTAGATGGTGTTTTATCAGACTGGTTTTTACATTGCAGCAATTCTATGCGCATTGCCCCTCCTTTAGTTATTACCAAAGAAGAAATTGAAGAAGCTTGTGTGATCATCTTAAAAAATATTAACTTAGTTGCAGGGTAAAAGCAAAGCGCATAGCGTAAAGAGCTGAGAGATTAAAACTACTAATAGTTAACTGAAATGAATGTACTGATCGTTGAAGATGAAAAAAGCCTGGCGCTTGAAATGGATGAATTCTTGAGCAAAGAAGGATTTATTGTAGAGCATGCCTGGAAAAAATCTTCCGCGGAGGAAAAAATATTTGTAAACAATTACGATTTCATTTTACTCGATTTAGGTTTGCCAGATGGTGATGGTTTTGAAATTTTAAAACAGTTAAAAGCCATGAAAGATCGTGACGATGCTGTAATTATCTTAACCGCCCGTAGTGCTGTAGATGACCGGATTAAGGGACTTGATGAAGGCGCAGACGATTATTTACCAAAACCATTTTCGCTAAATGAACTTTTAGCGCGTATGCATGCCATTACCCGTAGAAAACACAAGTTGGATAAAAATGAGGTGAACATCCATGATTTTTTGCTCAATATCCAAAACAGGACCGTTTCATTTGGTGACGAAAGATTAAACCTCACCAAAAAGGAATTCGAAATATTTAACTATCTGGTTTTGAACAAAAACCGTGTGGTATCGAGAATGAGTTTAACAGAACACGTTTGGGGTGATATTTTAGAAGTCAATTCTGATTCTAACTTTGTTGATGTTCATGTTAAAAACCTGCGAAAAAAACTTGCAGCAGTTAGCAAAACAGATTGGTTTGAAACCGTAAGAAGTATTGGCTATAGGATTAATTGCTAAAAACTTGCGAAGTCAGAGGTAAGAAGTTAAGCGTCGATCTACCAATGAGCCAATGACAATTGAACCAATGAACCACTAAACAAAATGAAGTTACAGGTTAAGTTTTCTTTATACAATGCAATAACCAAAATTGCCATTATTCTGGTATTGGGGGCTATCATTCTATTTTCATTGGATAAACTTGCTTACAACCAATTTGACAACCGTTTAATCAAAAAGAAAAACAAAATCATTAAAAACTTAAACGATAATGAGATCGATAGCCTTTTAAATAAGGAACAATCTTTTACCGATTACAATATTTTAAAGGAAGAATTTATCGTTTTAACAGATATCCCCGATAACCAGAAAGACTCTACAGCAAAAGTATTTACAGAAAAGAGGGAAATCGAAGGCGATATTGAGGTATATAGAATCCTCAATTATAAATTTTCTTATCATACAAACTGGTATAATCTGGAGATTGGAGAAACGATGACAGCGCTCCAATCCATTAAAAATTCAATCCGTTTTTACATGCTGATTGTGTTGGTTGCCGCCTTACTTATTACTTTGGTAGCAGATTTTACCTTCTCAAACTTTTTATTAAGGCCTTTTTATCTCATTATCGACAAAAAAATCAATCTGGTTGATGATCCTTCACATTACAATTACCAGAATATACCAACTACTACCAACGATTTTAAAATCCTTGATAATAGCATAAACTCTTTAATGCGTAAAATAAATACGCTTTTCGCTTTAGAAAAGCAGTTTATTGCTAACGTTTCGCATGAGCTGCTTACCCCCATTTCAATTTTAAGTACGCGCTTCGAAAATATGCTCAACACGCCAGATATTCCGGTAGAGCACGAAAACAAAATCTACGCCTCTTTAAAAACCTTAAACCGCTTAAAGGTAATTATCAACAGCTTATTGCTCATTTCGAAGGTAGAAAACAATCAGTATCTGAAAACCGAAGAAATTAGCCTCAAACAGGAAATCAATGATATATATGAAGATCTGGAAGACCGAATAGCAGATAAAAACATCATCTATAATGCCCACCTTTCAAATGATTTTCATTTTACTGGAAATAAGGCACTGATACATACCCTTTTAATCAACATCATCAATAATGCAATAAAGTATAATATTGAGGGAGGTACCATTGCCATAACAGATAAAACAGAAGCCGAAAAATATATCCTCACCGTAAGCGATACCGGATCAGGTATGAGCACGGCACTGGTAGAAAATGCTTTCGATCGGTTTAAAAGGGGAAATACCGAAGAAAACGGCTTTGGCCTGGGGCTGGCCATTGTGCAAAGTATTGCCCGATTCCATAAAATAGAGGTCGATATTAAATCTGAAGAACACAAAGGAACCAGCATTTCTTTATTTTTTTTAAAATAAAACTTCCCCTGATAAGCTTATCACATAGCACAGATATTTAGGGTAAACTTAATTCTGATGTAAGATCGGTATAGGTTTACGAATCTTTTTGGCAGGGGCTTTGCTTAATAATAAAAAACCAATCCGATAAGAAAAGAATATATCCTAATGAAAAACATCATCCCAATACTAGGAGCAGCCGCTTTATTGCTGGCGTCTTGCCAGGGCGGCACGGCAAAAAAAACACAGGCCAAAATAGATTCCACCATAGTAACCAATGCAACTGCAAGCCCCGATTCTATTCGGTGCTACCAGTACATTAAAAACCGAGATACTGCCACCCTGTCGTTAAAAACAGTGGATAATAAGGTAACAGGTACGTTAGGTTATAATTTATACGAAAAAGATAAAAATGCAGGCACTATAGCCGGAATTGTTAAAGGCGATACCATAATTGCTAACTATACTTTTCAGTCTGAAGGCAAAACATCAATTAGGGAAGTGGCTTTTTTGAAAAAAGATGATCAGTTAGCAGAGGGATTTGGCGATGTACAGGAAGTAAAAGGTGAAGCCAAGTTCAAAGACCTCAGCAAACTAAAGTTTGACGGATCGATGATCTTCAGTAAAATTGATTGTAAATAATCCCGAAGAACCGTCATTCCCAACTTGATTGGAAATCTTAATGCCTAACAAAAATGCTTTAAGATTCCCACATTCGCGAGAATGACGATTTTTCTATAATTTGAACTTTATTTAGTTACTGCGTCCTTCGCTGCTTTCGTCCATTCTTCGCTTAACTTAAGCATATAATCAGAATACTTTTGTATTTCATCTGGCTTTAGCTTGCTTGCCCAGCCTGTTGCCTGATTTGCCCAAGCCGTGTATTTATCGCTTAATGCTTTAATTTCTGCAGCATTTTTACTTTTCACAGCTGCTACATATTCGTCTTTAAGTTTAGCATATTCAGCAAGCCCTTTGTTTACTTCTTCACTTGAGAAAGTTGGAACATCGGTTTTAACTGTTTCAGTTGTTTTTGTCGTTATTTTGGTAATGGTGTCTCCATTAGCGGAAATTTCACTAGAGTCTTTGGTTGTTTCCGTTTTTTTAGTGCTCTCGCACGAAACCAATGTAGAAGCCAGTAAGCCTGCTGCAGCAATAGATAAGAGGGTGTTTTTCATGATTAATTTGGTTTTAGTCTTGAACAGACGAAATATGATGCCAAATCATAAAAAATCCGATCAAATAATAAATATTGTGACCGGATATCTTAATTATATTAAATATTGTGTGCTATAAGTCTTCGAAGCGTTCCCAAAAACCATCAACAGGCAGCTTAGCAAATATATTTACGGGTTCTTTTTTAACCGGGTGTATAAACTGTAAACGGCGGGCATGTAGGCAAATGCTTCCTTTTCTGCTTCCCCGGGGATAGCCATATTTATTATCACCCATAATCGGGCACCCCATTGATGAGAGCTGAACCCTGATCTGGTGCGAACGTCCGGTTAAGGGATCTACCTCTAAGAGGTAATAATCGCCAACCTTCGCCTTTACTTTGTAAGAAAGCTCCGCACGCTGACTACCAGTAACCTCTGTATTGTAATAGGAAACCACATTTTTCTGCGGGTTTTTAACCAGCCAATGGATCAAAGTAGCCGACTCTTTCTCTGGCTTGTTCTTCACCACTGCCCAATAGGTTTTCTTTACTTCTCTATTTTTAAAAACGGCATTCATCCGTTCTAAAGCTTTACTTGTTTTGGCAAACAAGATTACACCGCTCACCGGCCGATCTAAACGGTGTACTACACCTAAAAAAGCACCATTTGGCTTATTGTACTTTTTAGCGATATACTTTTTTACCTGTTCATCCAAAGGTTCATCACCAGTTTCATCAACCTGTACAATATCACCTGCCCTTTTATTAATGGCGATTAAATGATTGTCTTCAAAAAGGATGTCGTTATCGGTAATTGGCATCGGTTAGTTTATTGGTTCATCCGTCATTAGTTCATTTGACAAAGCAAATCGTCTATTGCGAAAGTTTATTGGTTAATTGTTTAAAGTTGGATAGTTTATCTGCGCTTGAAAAAACTCCAAACTCAAAACGCCCAACTCCAAACTTAATACTGTTCTTTTTCGTTCGGGAAATCGTTTGCTTTCACATCACGAATGTACGATTGTGCTGCGCCTAAAATTTCATCGTATAAATTAATATATTGACGTAAAAAACGTGGTTTAAACCCTTTTGTTAAGCCAATCATGTCATTTACCACCAAAACCTGGCCGTCGCAGTCTTGTCCGGCTCCAATACCAATAGTTGGGATATTCAAGCTTTCTGTAACTTCTTTACCTAATGCAGCAGGAATTTTTTCTAATACGATGGCAAAACAGCCCGCAGCCTGTAAAGCCAAAACATCTGTTTTTAACTTATTTGCTTCTTCTTCTTCCTTAGCGCGAACCGTATAGGTTCCGAATTTATAAATAGATTGAGGCGTTAAGCCCAAGTGCCCCATTACAGGTATTCCTGCTGTGATAATACGTTGAACAGATTCGATAATTTCTTCGCCGCCTTCCAATTTAACACCGTGGGCACCCGATTCTTTCATAATTCTTATCGCTGAGTTCAAAGCTTCCTTTGAATTTCCCTGATAAGAGCCAAAAGGTAAATCGACAACAACAAAAGCGCGCTTTACTGCCCTGATTACCGAGGCAGCATGGTAAATCATCTGATCCAGCGTAATAGGCAAAGTTGTTTCATGACCAGCCATAACATTAGAAGCCGAATCGCCTACAAGCAGAACGTCTAATCCTGCGTCATCTAAAATAGTAGCCATCGAGTAATCGTAGGCCGTTAACATCGATATTTTTTCACCACGTTGCTTCATTTCCTGTAAAGTGTGCGTGGTGATGCGTTTGATTTCTTTATGTACCGACATGGGATTTGTTTTGTATTGCCAAAAGTATTGTTTTTTCTTTAATTAAGCTGAAAAGACCAAAGGTAAAAGACCAAAGCTATCTCAGGCAAAAATCATTTTTTATTTAAATCGTGTTCACTGCTTTCAGCTTTAGTCTTTCTGCTTTTAGCGCTAACCTTATTTCACTTTTCTCTTTACATTTCCAATCTAAAACTCTATCTTTGTACCCCGAAATGGAAGGGATATATTCATCTTTTTTTGCACCTAGCAAAAACGGCTTTAATGCCGAAAGCCATTCTTTTTTCAACTCTTTTTTAAATCAAAATCCATATTGTAATTACCATGACTAACTACACCAAGTTACCTGCGATTTTATTACTGGCCGATGGCACAGTTTTTTACGGCAAAGCGGCCGGAAAAATTGGGACTACTACTGGCGAAATTTGTTTTAATACCGGGATGACAGGTTACCAGGAAATTTTTACTGATCCAAGTTATTTTGGACAGATAATGGTTACCACCAATGCGCATATTGGCAATTACGGTATCCACAAAGATGAAATCGAATCAGGTTCGATTAAAATTGCTGGTTTAGTGTGCAAAAATTACAACATCGTTTATAGCCGTAAAGAAGCAACAGAATCTATTCAGGACTATTTTCAGAACGACAACCTGGTTGCCATTTCTGATATCGACACACGTGCATTGGTTCGTCACATTAGAGATAAAGGCGCAATGAATGCAATTATTTCCTCTGAGATTACTGATTTAGAAGAATTAAAGCAAAAATTAGCCGAAGTACCTTCAATGGAAGGTTTAGAGCTTTCATCTAAAGTAAGTACAACAGAACCTTATTTTTATGGCAATCCTGAAGCGAGCTTAAAAGTGGCGGCTTTAGATTTAGGTATCAAGAAAAACATTTTGCGCAGTTTCGAAAACCGCGATATCTACGTTCAGGTTTTCCCGGCGAAAACTACTTTTGCCGAAATGGAAAAATTCAGCCCTGATGGTTATTTCATTTCTAACGGTCCTGGCGACCCATCAGTGATGCCTTACGCTGTAGAAACAATTAAAGATATTCTAGCGGTAAATAAACCAATGTTCGGGATCTGTTTAGGTCACCAGTTATTGGCCGAAGCTAATGGTATTGGTACCATGAAAATGTTTAATGGTCACCGTGGATTAAACCATCCGGTAAAAAACATTATCAAAAACCACTGCGAGGTTACCTCACAAAACCACGGTTTTGGTGTAATTCCTGACGAGGTTAGAAACTCTGATAAAGTAGAGATTACACACATTAATTTAAACGATAAATCAATAGAGGGCATCCGTGTTAAAGGCAAAAAGGCATTCTCAGTTCAGTATCACCCAGAGTCTTCACCAGGTCCACATGATTCGCGTTACTTATTCGACGATTTTGTTGATGTAATGAAGGGCGAATTAACCTGGTAAAATACAATTCTTTCTATTAAAGCATTAAAACACTGCTCAATCCTATTGGCAGTGTTTTTTTATTTAAATCAGAACATGTTGAAAAACCTTTTTATTGCGTGTATTGCTGTTTCATTGTGTTTGTTCAGCGCCTGTATTTCCAGACTGTCGAGACCGGCAATCACAGGCACTATATTGGATTATCAGAATAAACCTGTTGTTGGCTGTAAGGTGGGCGAAACCATTACCGATGCAAATGGCAAATTTCACTTAAAAGAACTCCGTTATAATAAATTTTTCATATCTGAAATCTTCATGATGGAAGCTCCTCCCCTTCACTTTTCAGAAATCATAAAAAAAGAAGGGTTTTTGAGTTACAACATAGAAGGACATAACCCTTTTGGTGGCGGACAGGGAAAGGGAGCAGCTGCTAACATCGACACGATCTACCTAAAAAGAATAAATGAAGTACTTAACGCTAAAGATTACATTTATACGAACTGGAAATTTGCCGCAAATAAAAACTTAGACACCCTCTATGGCACAAATGCCAATTTCAGGCTTCAAAATTCAGTAACCAACAACAGGGAATTTGTAGAGAAAATACAATATGGGTTAATCTATAAATTTAACGCGGCAAAGAAACCAGATACCACATGGAGTGCTGAATCTTATGATCTAAAAACTACCTACTGGGTATCGCTTAAAACCAATGGAACCTTTACGGGGAAAAAACTACGCGAATACCAAAACCCCTGGAAACACAGAATGGAATACGATCGCACTTATAGGGAATCGTATGTTATTCCTGCCGACAGTATAAATACAAAAGGAAAGTTTAGTATTCTAAAAAATCAAATTGTTTTCGACGAAGCTTTTAACAAGGCTAAAAACACTTACAAAATAGACTCGATTGATCGCGATGTGATCGTTTTAACCAAAAAGAACACCAATTAATATTTTTACCTACTACAAACATCATTTTACCGACATTTTCGGTTATCCATCTACAAATTCATTCTCTATTCATTTAAAGCTGCTTACATTCGCAATATGGAAACAAAAAAAGCCATTATTAGTGTTAAAAACCTGGTAAAAAAATACGATGATTTCGTGGCCGTTCAAGGGCTTAGCTTTGAAGTGTACGAGCATGAGATTTTTGGTCTGCTTGGCCCTAATGGCGCCGGAAAAACCACCACCCTCGAAATTATTGAAACCCTAAGGGATAAAACCTCCGGCGAAATTATTGTTGATGGTTTTTCTGTCGACAAACAGCCACAGGACATTAAACAGATTATTGGTGTACAGCTACAGGCAGCTGGTTATTATCCAAATTTGAATCTTATCGAACTGATCGAACTTTTTGCCGGTTTATATGGCGCCAACATCAAACCGATGGAAATGCTGGAGAAAGTAAACCTTCAAGATAAGGCCAAAGCCAAATACAAAGCACTTTCTGGCGGACAGAAACAGCGTTTCTCTATAGCCACTACATTAATCAACCAACCCAAAATTATTTTTTTGGATGAGCCTACAACAGGCTTAGACCCACAGGCTAGAAGAAATCTTTGGGATCTGATTATCGAAATCCGTAATGCAGGCACCACCGTTGTAATTACCACCCATTATATGGACGAGGCTGAGCAACTTTGCGATCGCGTTGCTTTTGTAGAACGCGGACAGATTATCGCACTGGATACTCCTGATAATTTAATAGATAAATTAGTGAGCAGTGGTTTTGAGCGCAAAAAAGAAGTCAAAAAGGCCAATCTGGAAGATGTTTTCATCAACCTTACCGGCCAGGAATGGAGAGAATAATTTATTTTTTTTTGAAAAGCAAGGGCAGCATTACAATTAACGTTACTCCCGCTTTCCGTTACAATCTTTTTGTCAATCTATCCATAGGTAATAAAAACATCTAAAACAAAAAGGATTTACATTACAATCGGGTTTAAGAACATAAAAACAGTACAACTATTAATCAAATAGTAAATGAAAAAATACAATAACCTTACAGCAACCCTTGCCCTTGCCAAAGCGAGTTTCCGGTCAATTATGCGGAGCCCATCGGCAGTGGTATTTACGCTTGCTTTTCCTTTGATATTTATTTTAGTCTTCGGATTTTTAGGAGGTGGTGGAACCCGTATCGACGTGGGCGTAACACCAGGCGCTGATGTAAACAACCCTGTAATGGGCATGTTAGAAAAAACAGGGATGATCCGCCTGGTTAAAGATAAATCGAAAGCCGAGTTTGATAAATTACTTGAAAAGGGTAATGTTGATGCCATGATTGATGTGCATAGAAAAGTAAATTCTGCCGCCTATTCGGTTAATGTAGTTTACACCTCTGCATCGAGAGATAAAGGCGGGATTTTGAAATCAGTTTTAAACAATATTTTTTACGATAAAACCTTAAAGCCTATAGTAGCCGAGATAAAAGAAAGCACCATTACAGGCCGTGAATATAAAACCATCGATTTTATACTTCCTGGGCAGTTAGGCTTTTCGCTATTAAGCACGGGAGTTTTCGGAACTGCATTCGTTTTTTTAAGTCTGCGCCAAACCTTAGTAATCAAGCGTTTTTTTGCTACACCTGTTAAACGTTCGAGCATTGTAATCGGCGAAGGTATTGCCCGTATTGGCTTTGCCTTAATTGGCGCATTGTTTATCATCCTAATCGGTCATTTCTTTTTTGGTTTTACACTCGTCCATGGTGCGCTCACCGTCGTCAATATGCTAATACTGGCCACCCTTGGTGTGATTGTTTTTATGGGCTTTGGTTTTATCATTTCAGGGATTGCCAAAAACGAAAGTATGGTACCACCCATCTCAAACATCGTTACTTTACCACAGTTTTTACTATCAGGGACATTCTTTTCTATCGAGGCTTTCCCAAGTTGGTTACAGCCCATTAGCAGAGCATTACCCCTTACCTATTTAAACGATGCCATGCGTAAAGTAGCTTTTGAGGGCTCGGGCTTATGGGATGTTAAATTCCAGATCATGATCTTATTGCTTTGGGGCATTGGTATTTATGCTGTAGCCGTAAAAGTATTCAAATGGGAATAACTGAATAAAGAAGGTTTTAAATGGTAGCAAACAGCTATCATTTTTTTGGATAAAAATCTTTAATATCGGATAAGTAAATTTTCAAATCCTACCGATAGTTATTATATTTGGGTATGTGGGAATTCGATTTAAGCGATTTAGAAGAACTACTACCTCAAATAGATAGGTTGTACGAAAAAAAAGCCAGGTTAGAAACCTCGAGGCCACTGCCCAATAGTGCGCTACACCGTATCAAAGAAGACCTCACTTTAGAATGGACTTACAACTCCAATAGCATAGAAGGAAATACCTTAACTCTGAAAGAAACTCAAATGGTTTTACAGGAAGGGATGACGGTTAAAGGGAAATCATTGAGAGAGCATTTCGAAGCCTACAATCATGAAAAAGCCATCGATTACCTCTATACCCTAGTTAATAAAAACTATGCGCTTAGAAGTATCGATATTTTATCGCTTCATGGCTTAGTGCTCAGGAGCATTGAAGATGATTATGCAGGCAGGCTAAGAAACGGCGGTGTTCGCATTGTTGGTGCAAATTTTACACCGCCCAACGCTAACAAGGTTTCTGATCTAGTAGATGAATTAATTGGCTTCATTAATGATAATCCTTTAGGCTTAAATGACATTTTGCTGTCTACTATTTTTCATCATAAATTGGTTTGGATTCATCCTTTTTTTGATGGAAATGGCCGTACGGTGAGGCTTGCCATGAATTTACTGCTCATGCGCAAAGGCTTCCCACCTGCTATTATCCTCAAAAACGACAGAAAGAAATACTACGAGGCACTTAACCAAGCCAACAAGGGTAATTACCATAAGCTTTGTTTGTTAATGCTGCAGGCTCTGGAGCGCTCGTTAAACATCTATATAAATGCATTGCCAGGAAATACTTACGGGGATTATGAACCCATATCGCAGATTGTTTCGGAACCTGATGTTCCATATGGGCATGAGTATGTGAGTTTGTTAGCGAGGCAGGGTAAAATAGATGCTTACAAAGAAGGTAGAGATTGGCTTACCACAAAATCTGCTGTACAAAGCTATATCCATACCCGCAAAAGAAAACGTTAACCTTTTTTAACTTTTCGGTGGATGATATTGGTGTAATTTTACCGAAAAATATTTAATGAAAAGTTTGATTATCTTTTGCTGTATTTTACTGATTGCCAATACTTCGAAAGCACAGTTTAAATTCTTAGCCAATAACAGCTCTGACCACTACAAGGCCAAAATTTTTGTTGATAAATGCGAAGGCAATGCGTGCAGCGGAAAAGCTACGGTTATTATTTACGATAAGGCTACGGATAGAGAAGTAGACACCTTCCACTCTGAAGATTTGGATTTTGGCTTAACTGAAACCCAAAACGCCAAACTTGGATGGCTCGACTTAGGAAAATACCAAACGCGCTTTAATTTTTGGCGATTTTAATTTTGATGGATATGAAGATATTGCCATAAGAAATGGCAATAATGGCGCTTATTCAAGCCCATCATACGAGGTTTATTTATCATCAAAAGAAAACCAGTTTCTACTGAATAAAGAACTTACCAAACTGGCAAGCGAAAACCTGGGCATGTTTGATGTTGATAAAAAAACAAAGCAGATTGCCATCCACCAAAAAGACGGCTGCTGTTTTGACAAAACCATCAATTATAAATATGATACTAAAAATGTGCTTTACGAAGATTCATCGGTAATTGAAGATTCGAGCATAGCCGATAATGTTACGGTGATTACGCAAAAGCTTGTCGATGGAAAAATAAAAAGAACTGTGCAAAAATTTAAGATGAAAGATTATTACAATCAATAAGTCGAATTTTAACCACAGATGCACAGGTAAAACGGATTTCTGCGTGCGTTTCCTTTTGTCTTTTTCTGGTGGTAGCGTCTCGCTACGACATACCAATAAGTTAATTTTTTAGTGTCTTAGCAGGATGCTAAGACCAGATCGGTCTATCTGGAGAGCACTTTTGATTTAGATCTCTCCACTCCGCCAGGCTCCGGTCGAGATGACGAACCTGTTATAAAGACTTTTCTATTTAAAGTGCTGCTTTTACCAAAAATGGCAATATTTCTTTCTGGAAACTTACAAAGTTCTTACGAACGTCAGAATCGCTAACCGAGGTAAATGCAAATGAAAATACTATGCTCTTACTGGCTTTTAGCAGAAAGGCCAGTCCCTCTCTTCTGGCAGGATTATTCTTAAAGTTATCCAATTGCAGGTAAGCGGCTAATAACAATGCCTCTAGCTGATCTGATAAGTGTTTTAAGAATTCCTGCGAGTTTGCGTTTTCACGAACAAAATCCCACCCGATAAACTCATTACATGCTGTAAAAGATAAACGACTGGTTTTCATTACCAGTGCTTTTAAATGCTCTTCTTCTGAAGCGTAGCTTAATTTATTATGCAAGATTTCGTGAAGATTCTGATCAAGGTAATCCATCAGGATACTATCCAACACTTGTTCTTTACTTTCGAAATATTTGTAAATCGTTGCTTTTGCAATACGCGCTTTTTTAGCAATTTCGTTTACACTGGTTTTATGATAACCGTATTTTCTAAATAGTTCTTTGGCAGCCTTTTTTACTGTTTCTTTTATTTTTTCAGCTTCCATTTTAATTGCTTACGTGTAATAGTGTATTGCCCTGCAAAGAAATATTGTATGCTTTTAAGCTTCTTTCTGCGGGTGCTTTTTGTGGGCTACCGTCAATCAGTGAAAATTTTGCACCAGAACATGGATCGGTTGCGGTAAATCCACTGTCATCAGGCACTACTTTACAAATTTTCTCTGGATTTACGGTACTGCAACGATCAAATACGACATAACTGTTGGATGATATTCTCACAATAATTAAACCGCCAACACCCCGATCAGCAACTAGCATAACATTATCTTTTTGCTTAATGGAAAACTCTTGCAGTGTTACATTATAATTCACAGGCACATCAGGAATGTAACCTTCATCTTTGCCACAGCCCGTGGTAATTAAGAATACAAACAATATGCTATATAAGTACTTCATCATTAAATTAAAGCAGATTTAAATTGCTTCAAGAAACGTACATCGTTTTCAGAGAACAAACGCAGATCTTTAATTTCGTATTTCAGGTTGGTAATACGTTCTATTCCCATTCCAAATGCAAAACCGCTATATTTTTTCGAATCGATACCACAATTTTCCAAAACATTGGGATCTACCATACCGCAGCCCAAAATCTCTACCCAGCCACTGTATTTACAGAATTGACAGCCTGCTCCTTTACAGATGGTACAAGAAATATCCATCTCTGCAGATGGCTCCGTAAAAGGAAAATATGATGGGCGGAAACGTACTTTTGTACCTTCTCCGTATAATTCCTGAACGAAATAAAATAAGGTTTGCTTTAAATCGGCAAATGAAACATTTTCATCAACATATAAACCTTCTACCTGATGAAAAAAGCAGTGTGCCCGTGCAGAAATGGCCTCGTTACGGTAAACACGGCCGGGCATGATTGCCCTGAATGGCGGCTGGCCCTGCTCCATCATGCGCACCTGCACAGAAGAAGTATGTGTACGCAGTGCAATATCACCTTTTTCTCCACCTTTTTTAATGAAGAAAGTATCTTGCATATCTCTTGCAGGATGCTCTTCGGGGAAGTTCAGTGCAGAGAAGTTATGCCAGTCATCTTCAATTTCAGGACCTTCTGCTACTGTAAAACCAAGTTTGGCAAAAATCTCTACAATTTCGCGGCGCACTAAAGCTAAAGGGTGGCGTGAGCCGATCTCGAAACCTTCACCTGGTAAAGTTAAATCTTGTTGTGCGTTTTCAGTTTTTACCTCGGCACTTTCTGTAGACTCTTTTAAGGTTAAGTATTTTGATTCGGCAAGTTGCTTAAACTCATTTAAAACTTTACCTAACGATCTTTTTTCTTCAACAGAAACAGATTTGAATTCGTCAAAAATCTCTTTGATTACGCCTTTACTTCCTAAATATTTGATGCGGAATTGCTCTAACTCGTCTGCTTTTTCAGTTACGAAAGCATTAATTTTATCGGTATATTGTGTTATTTTGTCCTGTAACATGGCTTCAAATATACGGCAAATTTTATTAAACTTTTAGATGTAGCGGGTTCAAAAGCTTTCTTAAATGCATTTATTACAAGAAAATGAACTGCCAAATAACTTATTTGATTTTGAAATACTTTTTAACAGCAGTCCATATTGCCAGTGTTACCAAACCCAATAATATGGCCAGCACATAGCAATACCAAAAATCGATTGTTTTAAACAGGTATTTAGCAACAAAGTAAATTGAAGCAGATATGATAGCTACCCCCCAGAAAAAAACCGAAAACATGATCAGAATAAAACGCCCATCGCCCCTATTTTGGCGCCACAAGTGCAAAAGCAAAAAAATTGCGAAAGGAAATATAAAAGCAGATAGAATAAAGATATAAGTTTGCATTAATTATTATTTTTAACGCATGTGTAATTTCAATCTTGACTGTCTAAAAAAGGCAACTTAACACATTCAATAGCACTCATTGATATTTTAGGCGAGGATTGGGATAATGAAATGATTCGCTACGCTTACCCCGTTGCCATAAATAAATTGTTAAAAACACACAAAGCGGAAACTATTACGGCCCTTATTGATGTTGATGGCAAAAGTACGTTAACTCAAATTGATGATAAATATTATCTTTTAGAAAGTATAGATAATTGGGCACACGAAGTATATGCTTATGATGAATTTATGTTGTTGATTATAAAAGAAATGAATAATTTATTAAAATAATGATAAATATGTCATCAAAAAAAATAACTACCCTGTTTATCTGCTTTACATTAATTTGGATTAAAGCATTTGCTCAGCATGAAAAAGGATGGTTTAAACATTATGAAATAGGTGGAGAAAAGAGTTTTTTTACCAGCGCAGATATTTATAGTATGTATTGGGGTAATACTGATGGCTCTGGTATTAAACTTAGTGCCGGCAATGAATTTGTTATAGCCAAAAATTTCCTGATTGCCCCTAAAATTGGTGTTACTTATAATTTTTGGCAGCTATTGTTTGTACGGGGAGATTTTTCACTCTATAACAATTTTGAACATATACAGCCCGTAATAACGCCAAAAATAGGAATAGGAGTGCTCGGCGTAAGTTTGTTTTATGGCCGAAATTTGAATATAAATAAAAATACCCGTTTTGAGGCTTTAGGCAGAAACCAGTTTGGCATAAGCTTTAATTTTATTCCAAAAGTATCGTTTCCTATTTTATAATAAATAAACCACGCAGCCTTATCAGAACATGCGTGGTTTATAAAACCCATGTAGTACGATTGTATTCTTTATTTCTTTCAATTTTATATTGGTCAAAAAGCTCGAAAATAGCATTAGGTAATTTATCTAGAGGAAGGGAAAGAATATTAAACTCTTTTTTTGTTCCATCACTGAAATAGATAGCTAGTATTTCATTGTTCACGGTACCTGCATCCCCTGATGTATCATAAGCGTATTTCAATATGCGATATCCTTTTATATTTTCCCATTTATAGAATTTGTTGCCACTAAACTTAACGCCCTCAGGTGTCAAAGTCATCTCTGGTTTAAACAACTTCATCATCAGGTACGTCAATGGCAAAATCGATAAAAACACAATAAGGCAGAGGAAAATTAAGAAACCATTGTCGTCAATTCCATAAAAGAAATAAGCGAATAGCAACATACAAATGGATAACCAAAAAATAATACTTAAAGAACCTAATATGCCTCTTCTCGACCTCATTATATGTATTGTTTCCATCTTTTTTTGATAAATATGAATCCTCCAACCGTTATAATAATTTATTTCATTTGCACAGTAACCTTCAAATTAGCGTTCAACAAAAAACCGTCACTAAATATTTTAGGCATTAACTAAAACTATTTAATCACCCCCAATTCTTTCCCTACCTTAGTAAATGCGGCAATCGCTTTATCTAAATGATGTTGTTCATGTCCGGCCGATAACTGTACACGAATTCTCGCTTTGCCCTGAGGCACAACCGGATAAAAGAACCCAATTACATAAATACCTTCTTCTAACATTTTAGCAGCAAATTGTTGTGCAATTTTAGCATCATACAACATTACCGGAACAATTGGGTGGAAACCTGGCTTAATATCGAAACCAGCCTCGGTCATTTTTTCACGGAAATATTTGGTATTGTTTTCTAGTTTATCTCTTAAAGAAGTGGTTTCGCTTAACATATCTAATACTGCTATAGATGCACCTGCAATTGCTGGCGCTAGGGTATTAGAAAATAGATAAGGACGTGAACGCTGACGCAACATATCAACGATTTCTTTTTTACCTGAAGTGAAACCGCCAGATGCACCTCCTAGAGCTTTACCTAAAGTACCAGTAATAATATCGATACGATCCATTACGTTGAAGTGCTCATGTGTTCCGCGGCCATTTTTACCGATAAAACCTGTACAGTGCGATTCATCGATCATAATCAGGGCCTCATATTTATCAGCCAGATCTGCAATTTTATCCAGTGGAGCAACCGATCCATCCATAGAGAAGGCACCATCGGTAACAATGATTCTATGTCTGCAATTTTTAGCAGCAATTAACTGTTTTTCCAGATCTTCCATATCTGCATTTTTATAACGGAAACGTTGTGCTTTACACAATCTAACACCGTCGATAATCGATGCGTGATTTAATTCATCAGAAATAATGGCATCTTCTGCATTGAATAATGGCTCAAAAACACCGCCATTGGCATCAAATGCAGCAGCATATAAAATGGTATCTTCTGTACCTAAAAATTTAGAAATTTTAGCTTCCAATTCTTTGTGTACATCTTGTGTGCCACAGATAAAACGTACCGAAGACATTCCATAACCATGATCGTCGATCGCTTTTTTAGCCGCTTCTATCACTTTTGGATGAGAAGAAAGCCCTAAATAATTATTTGCGCAAAAGTTAACTACTTCAGCACCGCCACTTACTTTAATGTCGGCACCCTGAGGGGTAACAATAATTCTTTCGCGTTTAAATAATCCAGCGTTTTCGATTTCTTCAAGTTCTTTCTGAAGAACAGGTTGTAATGTTTTATACATGGCCTTTTTATATGGTTGATTTTACGCCCAAAGTTATAAAAAAAAGTCTTTACAGACCTAAAAAGGCAATTTTAACAACATATTTTAGAGACAAACGTTTGATTAGTTGGCTAATGGCGATTGCGTTTATATTATTCTGAAAAAAATTAATATTATCCTATTTTTTTTTCAACTTAACAAACTTTAACACATGCCTATATGTATAGTCTTAAAAGTTATTCGATATTTATAGCTTACTAATCTAATTTATGATAAGAATTTGCGCGCTCCTATTTTTTTGTGGCCTCACCAATTTTGTTTTTGCTCAACAATTTACCATTACCGGTATAGTTAAAGATACCAACGGACAGCCTGTTCCTTTTGCATCGGTTTATTTAAAAAATACCACTACCGGCACATCTGCAAACATTGATGGGAGATATTCGTTGAAGCTAAAAACGGGAGAATATACGCTACATTTTAGGGCAGTAGGCTATAAACAGCAGGAGCATATCATCAACCTTACCGATGATATTTCGCTCAACGTAACCTTAACATCCGAAAGTTATACTTTAGAAAATGTAAACATCAGGGCAAATGCTGAAGATCCGGCTTATGCCATTATCCGTAAGACCATTAAGCAGAGAAAAACACACTTAAATGAAGTTAAGGAATTTAGTTGCGATGTTTATATCAAAGGCGTACAACGTTTAAGGGGGGCTCCTAAAAAGTTTTTCGGTCAGGATATCCAAAAAGTTTTGGAACTCGATACCAATCGAAAAGGCATCATTTATTTATCAGAATCGCAGAGTAAGTTTAATTTCAGAAGGCCTAATGATGTGCACGAAGAAATGATTTCATCAAAAGTTGCCGGAAGAAACAGTGCTTTCAGTTTTAATAAAGCATCTGATCTGATCATTAATTTTTATGATAATTACCTGCTCGAAAACAAATTAAGCACCAGGGGCTTCATTTCGCCAATTGCCGATAATGCCCTGTTTTACTATAAATACAAGTTGCTTGGCGAAACCAAAGAAAATGGAGAACTGATCCACAAAATCGAGGTCATCCCCCGTCGTGAAAACGACCCTGTGTTTAGGGGCATTATATATATTATTGATGGCAGCTGGAGAATTTACAATACCGATGTTTATTTAACTAAAAAATCGGGGATCAACTTTATAGATACCTTAAACATCAGTCAACAATTTACTAAGGTTAAAGAGGTTTATATGCCTACCGCCATCAATTTTCAATTCGCGGGTAATGTGTTGGGCTTTAAAATTGCAGGCTATTTTGTTGGTATTTATAGCAATTACAATGTTGACCCTAGGTTTCCAAAAAACTTTTTCAATGGCGAAATATTGAAAATAACCGAGATGGTGAACAAAAAAGACTCTACTTACTGGGCAAACAATAGGCCGATTCCTTTAACAGGTGATGAAAAGCTTAATTACGTTAAAAAAGATAGTATTGCTAAATTAAAGGAATCGAAAAAGTATCTCGATTCACTAGAAAAAGACAACAATAAGTTTGGCATCGGCAAATTGCTGCTTAGAGGATATAGTGTTAACGATCGCTATGATAAAGAATACTGGTCTTTCGATCCAGTACTTAAAGCCATATTTTACAATACCGTAGAAGGTTTTGCAGTAAAATACGGGGTTACGTACAGAAAGGATTTCGAGAATAGGAGATCGTACTCTATCCGGCCTGAACTGAGGTATGGTTTTGCCAACCAAAAACTTACCGGAAGTTTAACCGGAAGTTACTATTACAATCCGCTTAAAAGGGCCAGTATAGGTGCATCGTTCGGAAATGGCATTTTTGACCTAAATAATCTGGGCTCAATGACTGCTTTAGGCAATACCATTAACTCATTGCTTTACGAAAAAAACTTTTCAAAATTTTACGAGAAAAGCTTCATTAACATTAACACAACCAGAGAACTGGCAACAGGATTGCAGGGAAGTTTAAGTGTAGATTATAGCAGAAACAAAAATTTAACCAATAACTCTACATTTAAGTTTATCGATGCCAAGGATAGGGAATTTACGTCGAACAATCCTTTTAGTCCAACGGTAGAAACGCCACTTTTCCCTACGTACAACTCTTTAAGTGCAACTGCAAGTTTAACCTACACCATTGGTCAGAAATACATTACCCGTCCAGATGGCAAGTTTTATACTGAATCTCACTTTCCTAGAATTACGGTACTATATAAAAAGGGATTTAACAACGTGTTAAATAGCGATGTTGATTACGATTTTGTAAAAGCAGAAGTTTATCAGGATAGAATTAGCTTAGGGTTATTGGGCTATAGCTCATTTTTGGTTGGGGCAGGAAAGTTTCTTAATAATGCAAAGATGTACTATCCTGATTTCAAACATTTTTCAGGTAACATATCTACCATCTTCCCTCCTAACATAAGGAAGTTTCAATTTTTAGATTTTTATCAGTTTAGCACCAACCAGCAATACTTCGAAGCGCATTTAGAGCATAATTTTGCAGGCTTTTTCACAAATAAAGTGCCGTTACTGCGTAAAGCTAAATTGGAAGAATTTATTGGAGGTGGTTATTTGTCTTCTCCAGAAAAAAGAAATTATAAAGAATTTTATTTCGGCTTCCAGCGCCTGGTATTAAGGGCCAGTTATGGCTTTGCTTACGACGGTGCCCGCAAATTAACACAAGGATTTAGAATAGCTTACACCTTATAGTAAGGTTTAGGGTTTAGCGGTTAGGGTTGAAGGTATATTTAGAGGGCAAAACCTTACACCTTTATCCTTTTACCTTCAAGCTTTTTTATTATCTTTGCCCCGCTTTAAACGCCGTTTGCAACGGTATCAACAGCATTATGGAAAAATATCAAACACTACTTTACTATTGCTATAGTTACATAGCAGAGGCAGAACAATTTGCTGCCGATCACCTTAAATTTTGTAAATCATTAGGTTTAGTTGGCCGTATTATCGTTGCCGACGAAGGTTTAAACGGCACTGTTTCTGGCACTGTTGAGGCTTGCGAAGCTTACATGAAAGCCATACACGCCGATGAAAGGTTTGCAAAAACAGAGTTTAAAATAGATGATGTTGAGGAGCCCTCTTTCCTGAAAATGCACTGCCGTTATAAATCAGAAATTGTTCATTCTGGTTTAAGAGATACTTCGATCATTAATCCGAACGAAAAAACGGGTAAACATTTAGAGCCTGTAGATTTCATGAAAATGAAAGATGATGAGGATGTAATTATCCTGGATGTCCGCTCCAATTATGAGCACAATCTTGGTAAATTTAAAAATGCATTAACGCTCGATATCGAGAATTTCCGCGATTTCCCTGAACAGATTAATCAACTTGCCCAATATAAAGACAAGAAAATATTAACCTATTGTACCGGAGGTATTAAATGCGAAAAAGCTTCTGCTTTGCTTTTACACCATGGCTTTAACGATGTTTACCAATTACATGGTGGCATTATTAAATATGGAAAAGAAGCGGGTGGAAAGGATTTTGAAGGTAAGTGTTACGTTTTCGACAACCGCATTGCTGTTGATGTAAATAAGGTAAACCCTACCATTGTTTCGGTTTGTTATAACTGTGGTAAAACTACCCCAAAAATGATCAACTGTGCCAATCCGGAATGTAATGAGCACATTACCCAATGTGATGAATGCGGCGATCAGCTTCAGGGCTGTTGCTCGGTGGAATGTACTATCAATCCGCGCAAGCGCCCTTATGATGGCACAGGCTATTATGTAAAGGTTCCGCAGCCGGTAGCAGTGAAAGGTTAAGATATTTAGAAAAAAGTCGTCATCTCGACTGAAGCGCAGTGAAATGGAGAGATCTATCTAGACAGATTTCTCGACTTCGTTGCACTCCGCTCGAAATGACGACAACTTTAAAAATTATTGAAGTTAAGCTGTATTCACAGCCGATTCCTTAACCACCAACCGTCTCTCGCCGGTATTAAACAATTTTTCATTTACTTTGTGTATTAATGGCTTTACCTATTAACCATTTTATGCTAAACTATTTCCGGCTCCTATTATTACTATCCTGTTTCGCGATAAATACCTATGCATCAGAAATTAAAAGCATAGGCGTTCCATATATAGAAAATTATCCAAAATCTGTTTATTCGTCAGGAAATCAGAACTGGAGCATAGCAAAAGATAAAAATGGTGTAATGTACTTTGGCAATGCTGAAGGACTTTTAACTTTCGATGGCCGCTACTGGCAGAAATATCAGATGCCCAACAGGCAAATTGTTAGATCGGTCGCGACAGATGATAAAGGCAGAATCTATACCGGTAGCTTTGGTGAATTTGGCTTTTGGTCGATTAAAACCAATAAGTTAACCTATAGTTCACTTACCAATCTTTTGCCAAAAGGAATAAAAATCAATGATGAAGTCTGGAAAATCTATGTAGACCAGGATAGGGTAATCTTTCAATCCTTTTCGAAAATATTTATCTATAAAAACAACAAAATCGAGGTTGTAAAATCGCCATCATCCTTTCTGTTTCTTCATAAGGTGAACAAAAGGTACTTAATTGAAGTACTGGAAAAAGGCTTATTCGAACTCATTGGCAACAAGTTAATTCATATTCCAAACAGTGAAAAACTTGGCAAAGAAGGAATTCTTTCCATCCTTCCTTATAAAACCAGTGGCCTCATTATCGGCACCAGTAAGAACGGATTATTTACCTATGACGGAACAGATTTTACGCCCCTGAACACGCCAGCAAATAGCTATCTTAAAACCTACCAACTTAACAATGGGGTGAGTTTATTGGGTAAATATTTTGCTTACGGCACTATCCTTAACGGCCTGATCATTATTGACGAAAATGGAAGGGTTGTGCAGCGGATCAATAAATCGAGCGGTTTACAGAATAATACTGTTTTAAGTTTATACGCGGATAATGAACAAAATCTTTGGACAGGTCTTGACAATGGGATCGACCGCATAGAACTTAACTCTCCCTTATATTTTTATTTTGATAAAACAGGTCAGTTTGGTACTGTTTACTCCAGCATTATCTTTAATAATAAAATTTATCTTGGTACCAATCAGGGTTTATTTTATAGTGAGTGGTCGCCGGATAACCTACTACCATTTAATTTTCGGTTAATCGCTAATTCGCAAGGGCAGGTATGGGAACTCACCATTATTGATAATGAGTTGATCTGCGGACACAATAGCGGCACGTTTAAAGTAAACGGCGATAAAATCGATTGGTTATCGAGATCATCTGGTGGCTGGACGATAAAAAAGCTAAATTCGAACCCGAATTTCCTTGTTCAGGGTACTTACACCGGGCTTTCGCTTTTTACAGAATCTCCAGCTTGGGGATTAAAATTTGTAAATAAAATTGCCGGATTCGATGCTCCATCAAGATATGTAGAACAGGACAATAAGGGAGATATTTGGGTAGCGCATGCTTATAAGGGCTTGTATAAATTAAGCTTAAACCCTGATTACACAAGTGTAACCAGCACCAAATATTTTGACGAAAGTAACGGTCTGCCCGGCAATTACAACATCAATATATTTAACTTAGAGAATAAGATTGTCTTTTCTTCTGATGCAGGCTTTTATACTTACGATGAATTGAGCAATAAATTCACCAAGTACGAAGCACTTAATAAAGAACTCGGTTCTTTCGAATCTTCCAATAAAATTATTAGCGCAGGTGGCAAAAAATATTGGTTTATTAATCACGGCAAAACAGCACTGGTTAACTTTAGCGAACCTGGTAAAGTAGAAATAGACTCGAATCAATTCAGCATTTTAGATGGCCGAATGGTGCAATATTATGAGAATATCAGCCGAATCAGTAATTCCATTTACCTGATCAGCGTTGATGATGGGTTTGTAATCTACAATCCTACGGCTCAACTGAATTTGCAGAAACAAAAATTGCCTGCCGTACTGATCAGGCGTGTAGAAGATATTACCGATAAATTTTCGCTGATCAGCGAAGCTGGAAACGGTGAGGAAGCAACTGAGATTGAAAATAGCCGTAACAATATCCGCATTTCTTATGCATTGCCCTATTACCGCCAGGCTAAGGTTAAATATCAGTTTTATTTAGAAGGATATTCTAAGGCCTGGTCTGATTGGAGTTACGCCACACAAAAAGATTTTACCAATTTAAGCGCTGGCAACTATGTTTTTAAAGTTAGGGCAAAAATCGATGATACTTCGGTAAGCGGGGAAACCGTTTATTCGTTTACCATTTTGCGCCCATGGTATCTAAATAATTGGGCCATTTTGTGTTATGTTGTTCTATTTGTGGTGGTGTTGATTCTGGGCAAAAAAATCTATGAAAGAAAACTACAGCGGGATAGTCAAAAAATTAGCGACCGCTTACAGGCCGAGCAAGAAGAGATCCTGAGGCAGGAAACAGAGATCAACGAAAAACAGATCATCAAGCTGCAAACAGAAAAATTACAAGCCGAATTGGCCTCGAAAAATAGAGAACTGGCCAACTCAGCCATGACCCTCGTTTATAAAAACGAACTGCTCCAAAAGCTGAGCGATGAGATCACCAAATTAAAGGATGAGAACGGAAAAAAACTCTCAGATGATCAAACACGAAAAATCCAGAAAGTAATTAATGACGGTATGAATGATGAGCGTGATTGGCATTTATTTGAGAATAGTTTTAATGAGGCACACGAAAGTTTCTTTAAAAAATTAAAGGCACAGCATCCCGATCTTGTTCCGAATGATTTAAAACTCTGCGCCTACCTCAGGATGAACATGAGTAGCAAAGAGATGTCGTCACTATTGAACATTAGTTTAAGGGGGGTTGAAATACGCAGGTATCGCTTGCGCAAAAAACTCGAAGTACCCCACGATAAAAACCTGACAGAGTTTTTAATGGAACTTTAAAATCAAACCTTCTTCAAAATATTTCAACTTACCACAGTAAAAACCGGAGGCAAATAGTTTCGGGAACGATTGCATAAAAACCGAATTTTAAGACTATTTTCTATTCAAACTCAAATCCGGCACTACATCATTACCTCTCATAGCCTCTTTCTGCGCCCCACAAAATACTTAGTGTATTTTCTACACTTTTGCATCTGTTAATATGATGCTAAAATCTAAAAAACTGCGTTTTTGACCTGAAATGGCATTTGGTTTATTCAATAATTAAACCAAGTGGTCTTTCATGATGTATTAATGTAGAGGTAAAAACGCTTGCACATCAGCAAAAACAACCTCACATTTAACTAACAATTAAACTAAATTTATAATAAAGCATGAAAAGAATCTTTACAAGAATTTCTGTTCTCGCTGCATTTTGTTTGCTAACAATTAACGTAGCATTAGCGCAAAACATTACCGTAAAGGGTAAAGTAATTGATGGAGGTGACAAAACACCTTTACCTGGCGTAACTATCTTAATTAAAGGAACACAAAATGGTACGCAAACAGATGAGAACGGCAACTACTCCATTAGCGCGCCGGCAAATGCCACATTAGTATTTAACTTTGTAGGCTATACAGCACTAGAACAAGCTGTAAATAATCAAACTACACTTAATGTATCCTTAGCTTCATCAACACAACAACTAGAGCAGGTTGTGGTTGTGGGTTATGGTACACAGCGAAAAATTGATGTTACGGGATCGGTAGGAACAGTAAAAGGTGAAGATATTTCAAAACAGGCCTCAGTAAACCCGGTAAGTGCATTACAGGGTAAAGTTGCAGGTGTATCGATTACCAATAATGGTACTCCAGGTTCTTCTCCACAAATTACTATACGTGGTACAAGTACTATATATGGAAAAACAGGACCGCTATACGTAGTAGATGGTGTGTGGTATGATGACATTAACTTTTTAAATCCGGCAGACATTGCTAATATCAGTATTCTAAAAGATGCATCGTCACAATCGATTTATGGTATCCGTGCAGCAAATGGCGTTGTTCTGGTAACTACCGTAAAAGGTAAAAAGGGAAATGCAGTAATCAATTACAATGGATCTGTGGGCGTTCAAAAAGTAACCAATCAGGTAGAAATGGCTAATGCAAGTGAGTATGCAACTGCTGTAAATGAGGCATACAGTCTTCAAACCCCTCCTGTAGCACCCTTATTTGCCAATACAAATTTAGGTGCCGGAACCGATTGGTACAATCAGGTACTCAGAACCGCGATGGTAAATAATCACCAGTTATCTATAAGTGGAGGTGCAGAAAAATCGACGTACAATTTCTCTTTGGGTTATCTTGATCAGGATGGAATCGTTAAAAACAATAATTATAAACGGTATACTGCAAGGTTGGTTAATGATTTCCAAATTTTTGAGCCATTAAAAATCGGCTATAATGTTGCCGGAACATATAGTAAGTCAAAAGATGCTCCTACAACTATTTTCAGGGCCTTGTATGCGGCATCGCCTGTTATACCTGTATTTAATACAGATGGCAGCTACGGTGATCCAAATGCCTTTAATTTGGGAAATGGCAGCAATATGAATCCCCAGGCTACATTAGATTTCTTTAATCAAAACACTACCAAATATAAAATCAACGGTAATGTATATGCAGAATTAAAATTCCTCAAGAACTTTACTTTCAAAACAAGTATTGGCGGAGATTTCGGACAGGAAGAAGTCAGGGGGTATGTACCAAAGTATAAAGCTACAAACACGCAGCTGAGCACTATAAGTAAACTTGATATAGACCGGATTGAGAATAGAAACTGGCTTATTGAAAATACATTAACCTATGATAAAAAATGGAATGACCATAGTTTAACCGTATTAGCAGGGCAAACAGCTCAGCGCAATAAGATGTATACTATAAACGCCGATGCACAAAACGTGCCTTATACTTCAGAGGGAGATCTTTACCTTGCTTTAGGTGATGCAGCAAGTAGAAGTATTATCGACAAAGGAGAATTAAGTACATTTTCATCTTACTTTGCAAGGGTTAATTATGGTTACAAAAACAAATATTTATTAAATGCTTCAATCAGAAGAGACGGTGCATCTCAATTTTTTGGATCTGATAACGTTTGGGGTAATTTCCCTTCAATCGGTGCAGGCTGGGTAATCAGCAACGAGGAATTCATGAAAAACCAGAACATCTTCAGTAATTTGAAATTAAGAGGAAGCTGGGGTAAAGTTGGTAATGCAGGAGTTCCATTCAATCCATCAACCCAAACTGTTGATCAAACTGCTGCTTTAATCGCAATTTTTGGAGGTATTCCTTACACAGGTGCGAGTATTAGAACCCTTGTACCTCCAACCTTATTTTGGGAAAGAAGTGCTGGAACTGACATTGGCCTCGAAATGGGTTTCTTAAAAAACAGATTAAATGTTGAATTGGATTATTACAACAGAAAAACAGAGCAGGCAATATTTGATATTCCGGTTCTAGGAAGTTTAGGAACAGTAAACAGTTCTATCATTGCAAATCAGGCTGACATTCAAAATCGTGGTTTCGAGTTTTTAGCAACATGGGCTGATAAAACATCAGGTGGGCTAACCTATTCGATAAGTGGAAACCTAGGAATAAATGACAATAAGGTATTAAACGTTACTTCTGGAGCAAATCCTATTTACAAAGGTGGTGCTGGCTTAACCAGTGGATATGTATCTACGAGAACTGTTAACAACAGACCTATTGGAGAATTCTATGGCTATCAGGTTGCTGGTATATTCCAAACGGATGCAGAGGCCGCAGCATGGCCTGGATTTAAAAAAGGTGATTTTAAATATGCAGACATCAATGGTGATGGATTGATCGATTTAAGAGACAGGGTTGTTCTTGGTAATCCAAATCCTAAATTCACTTATGGATTAAATACCAACTTCGCTTACAAAAACTTCGATTTAACATTAGATATTCAAGGTGTAGCCGATGTAGATGTATTTAATGCCAACCTGAGTAGCAGATTTGGTAATGAAAACTACACTAAGGATTTCTTTGATCACCGTTGGACTGGTCCTGGTACTTCAAATACCTATCCTTCAGCAGATTTAGCTGGTGGCCTAAACAATGCGCCAAACTCATTTTATGTAGAAAAAGGCGATTATATCAGATTAAGAAATATTCAGCTCGGCTATAGCTTACCATCAGCAATTGTTAATAAATGGAAAATGCAACGCTTAAGAGTATTCTTAAACGCACAAAATGCGGTTAACATTTTTGGATACAAAGGATTTAGCCCAGAGGTAGGTGGAACACCAACTAATGCAGGTATTGATACTAATGTATACCCTTTGTTCGCTACCTACAACTTTGGAGTTAACGTAACTTTCTAATCGACTTAAAATGAAAAAATATATAAATACACAATCATTTTTTGCTGCAGCTGCAATTAGTGCAGTACTTTTAACTGCATCATGCAAAAAAGATTTTCTAAATGTTCCGCCTCAAGCTCAGCAACCATCAGTAACCTTTTGGAAAACTCCAGAAGATGCTCTAAAAGGTGTAAATGCGATTTATGCTAACTTACGCAGCTGGAACAATGTTGCTTTTAATGCAATAGCCATTGAAAGTACGGGTTCTGACGAGGCAGACAAAGGAAGTACACCTACCGATGCAACTTTTTTTAATCTTTACGATCAATTTACAGTTACATCTACTCATGGCACACTTCAAGACTTCTGGACAGGTCAATATCAAAATATCAACCTTTGTAATCAGGTTCTTGATAATATTCCAAATATTCCTATGGATGAAACATTAAGAAACAGATATCTTGCAGAGGCCAAATTTGTTAGGGCATATTCTTATTTCAGATTGGTGCGGGCTTATGGTAATGTTGTATTAAGACTGCATGTACCAAAAGATAATAGCGAATATAATCTGCCTCAATCGGATAAAGCCACTGTTTACGCTCAAATCGAAAAAGACCTGAACGAAGCTGCTGCTGTTTTACCTCAATCTTATGGCGCAGCAGATCTAGGAAGAGCAACAAAAGGAGCAGCTATTGGATTACATGCCAAAGTAGCCATGTATCAAAACAAATGGGCAGATGTTCTTTCATTAACTAATCAAGTAATGACTATGGGATATGATTTATTCCCTGACTTCGAAAAAGGTTTCAGAACTCAAAATGAAAATAACATTGAATCTTTATTTGAAGTACAGGCAGAATTAGTTCCTGGAAATCCTGATGCATCCAATTCGCAATATAGCCAGGTTCAAGGGGTGGCTGCAATAATGGGATGGGGTTTTAATACACCATCAGAGGTATTAGCTAATGCTTTTGAGGCCGGAGATCCACGTAAAGATGCTACAATACTTTTTAAAGGTGAAACTACTCCGCAGGGCGATTTAGTGCCTACTACAGTACCAAATGAAAGATACAATCAAAAATCTTATGTTCCATTTGCAATGCGGGTATCAGGATTTAACGAAGGTGCTCAGCAGAATTTTAGGGTATTAAGATTTGCTGATGTTCTTTTAATGAATGCAGAGGCTGCCAACGAGCAAGGCATTACTTCACAAGCATTAACTTCACTAAATAGGGTTCGTGCACGTGCAAGAGGTGGAAATATCAACATTCTTCCAGATGTTACCACTACGGATAAAACTAACTTAAGGAATGCGATCTGGAAAGAAAGACAAGTAGAGCTTGCGATGGAAAATGATCGTTACTTCGATGTTATCCGTCAAGGAAGGGGTTTAGCTGTTTTTGGTCCTAAAGGCTGGAAAGCAAATAAAAATGAAGTTTGGCCAATTCCTCAGAACGAAATTGAGCTAAGTGGAAATCTGCTAAAACAAAATCCAGGTTACTAAAATTTAAATCTTTTAATAAAGGTTGTCGGTTAATACTGACAACCTTTCTTTCCTTTGTTCCGTGCTATGTTGAAAACCGACCCAAAGAAAATTACACTTATACTGGTAGCCACGCTTTGCTCCTTTTTGCTTGTTAGCGCTTGTACAAAAACTAAAAACGGCCACTATAATCCCGATCTCACCATTAAAAAAAACCTTACCGACATTGAATTATTGGATCTCGTGCAAAAACAGACCTTTCAGTATTTTTGGGATGGGGCTGAACCCAAATCGGGTGCTGGTAGAGAACGCTTTCATGTAGATAACCTATACCCGGAAAATGATAAGAATACAGTAGCAACCGGTGCAACTGGCTTTGGCTTGATGGCCATTTTAAGCGGTATTGATAGAGGTTATGTAACAAAAAAAGAAGGATTAGACCGTTTAAACAAAATACTGGATTTCCTTTCCAAGACTGATCGCTTTCATGGCGCATGGCCACATTGGATAAATGGTGAAACAGGGAAAGTACGTCCGTTTGGACAAAAAGATAATGGAGGAGATCTCGTAGAAACTTCTTTTGTTGCGCAGTCCTTAATCTGTATTAACGAATATTATAAAAATGGGACTGAATCTGAAAAAGCTTTGGCAAAAAAGGCAGATCAACTTTGGAAAGGAATCGATTTCAATTGGTACCGCAATGGCCAAAATGTATTGTACTGGCATTGGTCGCCAGCGTACAAATGGGAAATGAATTTTCCCGTTAAAGGCTACAACGAATGTTTGATCATGTATGTAATGGCCGCTTCTTCCCCTACACATGGTGTTCCTGCAGAGGTTTATCACGAAGGCTGGGCAAGAAATGGCGAAATTAAAACCAATTTCAAATTTTATGGACATCCCTTTACACTTGATTATCAAGGGCAAAAAAATTCAGTAGGACCATTATTTTGGGCACATTATTCTTATTTAGGTTTAAACCCGAAAGGATTGAAAGACCGTTATGCCGATTATTGGGAAAACAACGTAAACCATACACTGGCCATACACGACTATTGTGTAGCGAATCCTAAGAAATTTAAAGGTTATGGAGGAAATAACTGGGGCTTAACGGCCAGTTATTCGGTAAAAGGTTATGCAGCACATAACCCTCAGGAAGATTTTGGCGTAATCTCTCCTACTGCAGCTATATCATCAATCCCATACACGCCAAAAGAATCGATGAAAGTAATCAGGCATCTTTATGAGGATCTAGGCGATAAAGTTTGGGGCAAATATGGTTTCTATGATGCTTTTTCTGAAACCGATAACTGGTATCCGAAAAGATATTTGGGCATTGACCAAGGACCAATGGTAGTGATGATCGAAAATTACAGATCGGGACTACTTTGGAAGCTTTTTATGGGAAACAAAGATGTTCAAAATGGATTAAAGAAATTGGATTTCCAATTTAAGCCATAGTATTCAGTAGTATATAAATGTTTAGCCATCATATATTTCAAATTAAATCTACAGAACCATGAAAAGAATAATTTTAATATTAACAGCAATGATAGGATTTGTGACCCTAAATTCGGGCTTCACTACCGTACCTGGCGCTAAACATAAAACCATAAAATCACAGTTTGCAATCGTAAATGTAACCGCAACAAATTCTACGAGCGATGGCGTATATGTAACGTTAGAAAACAATACCAGTGGTGGTGTTTATTCCTTCTTTATCCCACCAAACTCGCCGAGCGGAACAGTAATCGGGCAAATACCAGAAAACGGAGACATTTACACTGTAAAATTAACTTCACCAGGTGGCGCACATGATATGTGGGTTTACTGGGAGCATCAATCGCACGTTACCGGACTAAGCGTGAGCGGAATGGCAATTGGCTGTTCGAGCTGTGCACGAATAAACATTTTTAATTAATCCCCATAATAATAATGGCTAAACATTTATTCAAAATATTTTTAATTTCATTACTGTTCTGTGGTACTTATGCTGCATACGCTCAGCAAAAAACGTATTGCAACCCAATCAATATAGATTATGGTTACACACCTTTCGAATCTTTTACTGAATGGGGGAAACACCGTGCCACCGCCGATCCGGTGATTGTAAATTATAAAGGCGATTTCTATCTTTTCAGTACTAATCAGTGGGGTTATTGGCATAGCGCAGATATGCTGAACTGGAAATTTCACGAAAGAAAATTTCTTCGCCCGTGGAACAAAACAAAAGATGAATTATGTGCTCCTGGTGTAGGTATTGTTGGCGATACCATGGTCGTTTTCGGGAGTACTTACACTAAAAATTTCACTTTATGGGGAAGTACCGACCCGAAAGGGAACAAATGGTTTCCGCTGGTGGATTCTTTAGAAATCGGTGGCTGGGATCCATCATTTTTTACCGATGACGATGGCAAGTTTTACATGTACAACGGAAGCAGCAACAATTATCCCATGTATGGCGTAGAATTAGACCGCAAAACTTTTCAACCTAAAGGCACCCGCACACCAATGTACCTGCTCGAAAGCTGGAGATATGGCTGGCAGCGTTTTGGCGAATATATGGACAATACATTTCTTGATCCTTTTGCCGAAGGCGCATGGATGACCAAACATAATGGCAAATACTACTTTCAATACGGCGCACCAGGAACCGAATTTAGCGGTTATTCTGATGGAGTGGTGGTTGGAACCAAACCTTTATTTTATGATAGCCCATTCACTCCTCAATCTGATCCTTTAAGTTATAAAGGCGGTGGATTTTCGCGTGGTGCAGGGCATGGTGCAACCTTTCAGGATAACAGTAAAAATTACTGGCACATTTCTACGAGCATTATCTGTGTAAAAAACACCTGGGAGCGCAGAATGGGTATCTGGCCAACCGGTTTTGATAAAGACGATGTGATGTGGACCAATACTGCTTTTGGAGACTATCCCCTCTATCTACCTTCCGAAAGAAGGGAAGGCGGCCCTGCCGGCCCAGGCTGGATGCTCATCAACTATAAAAAACCCGTTACGGTTTCTTCAACTTTAGGAAGCTTTAATGCCAATAATGCTGTTGATGAAAGCATTAAGACCTATTGGAGTGCCAAAACCGCTAATAATGGAGAATGGATCCAAACCGATCTGGGTAGCCTGGCAACCGTTAATGCCATCCAGATTAATTATGCTGATCAGGATGCCGAATTTATTGGTAAACAGATCGGAATTTACCATCAATATAAGATTTTATCATCAACTGACGGTAAAAAATGGACTACCCTGGTTGATAAAAGCCAGAATAAAACCGACGTGCCGCACGATTATATTGAACTCCAAAAGCCAGTTAAAACCAGGTTCATCAAAATGGTAAACATCCACATGCCAACCGGAAAATTTGCCATTAGCGGCTTACGTGTTTTCGGTAATGGAAATGGAGAAAAACCAACAAAGGTTAAAAACCTGATTGTATTGAGGACAGAAAAAGATAAACGCAGCGCCTACATCAAATGGGAGCCTGTTGATAGTGCATTTGCCTATAATCTTTACTACGGTACCGCGCCAGATAAGCTATACAATTGCATCATGATCCATGATTTTAACGAGTACTGGTTCAAAGCAATGGACAGCCAAAAAGCTTATTATTTTACCATTGAAGCAATAAATGAGAATGGTGTATCCACAAAAACGGAAGTAAAGAAAGTTGATTAAAATAATGTTCATGCTCGTTTGTAACGAGTGTAAAAATAAACCAATCGCTTTTAGCGATCAATGTTAAAACACGATAAAATCGTAAAGCTATTTAGGCATTCGTTGGAAACGAGCGCCAACTAATAAAAAGAATAAAACACACATATAATGAAGAGAGCGAATATCCTGGTAGTTTTTTTAACCCTGTTTGTACTGAACGGATCAGCACAAACAAAAAAACCTGTTTCGGCAGCAGATGCAAAGATGAATACCTTCATCAGCAATCTGATGGCGAAAATGACCGTTGATGAAAAAATTGGTCAGCTGAACCTGCCAAGTTCTGGCGATATCACTACCGGACAGGCCAACAGCAGCGACATTTCTAAAAAAATCAGAGATGGACAAGTTGGTGGTTTATTCAACATTAAAGGGGTAGATAAGATAAAAGCGGTTCAAAAGATTGCAGTAGAAAACAGTCGAATGAAAATTCCTTTGCTTTTCGGAATGGATGTTATCCACGGTTATAATACCGTTTTCCCAATCCCATTAGGAATGAGTTGCGTATGGGATATGGCCACAGTACAAAAATCGGCAAGGGTTGCTGCAATAGAAGCCAGTGCAAGTGGAATTAACTGGACCTTCTCTCCTATGGTTGATATTTCTAGAGACCCACGCTGGGGCCGCATTTCCGAAGGAAGTGGAGAGGATGCTTATTTAGGTTCACAAATTGCCGCAGCCATGGTGAAAGGTTATCAAGGTAAACTTCAGGCCAATAACGAAATTTTAGCCTGCGTAAAACATTATGCGCTTTATGGTGCTGCTGAAGCGGGCAGAGATTATAATACCACCGATATGAGCAAGGTGCGTATGTATAATGAATATTTCCCACCATACAAAGCCGCGGTTGAGGCTGGAGCAGCCAGCATAATGGCTTCTTTTAACGAGGTTGATGGCATTCCTGCTACCGGAAGTAAATGGTTAATGACTGATGTTTTACGTAACCAATGGGGCTTTAAAGGTTTTGTGGTAACCGATTATACGGGTATTCCTGAAATGATTGCACACGGTATGGGCGATTTACAAACTGTTTCTGCCCTGGCTTTAAATGCTGGCATTGATATGGATATGGTGGGCGAAGGCTTTTTAGGTACTTTAAAAAAATCATTGGCTGAGAAAAAAGTTGGCATGGCACAGATAGACAGGGCCTGCCGATTAGTGCTTCAGGCCAAATACAAACTGGGCTTATTTGCTGATCCTTATAAATTCTGTAATGCAGAAAGAGCAGAAAAAGAGGTTTTTAGTCCAGCTAACCGTCAGGTTGCACGCGAAATCGCAGCTGAAAGCTTTGTATTACTAAAAAATAACAATAATGTACTTCCATTAAAAAAATCAGGTACTATTGGCTTAATCGGTCCATTGGCAGATAATACCGCCAACATGTACGGTACCTGGAGTGTTGCTGCCCTTTTTGATAAATCGGTAACCGTGCTTCAAGGTTTAAAAAATGTTTTGGGTGATAAAGCGAAAATTTTAACTGCACGTGGCGCTAATTTTTTAGCAGATTCTGCTATGGAGCACCGTTACGTAAACATCCACAATCCAACTTACAAACGCGACTCACGAACCGAAGCAGAAATGATTAAAGAAGCTTTAGAAGTTGCAAAAAAATCAGACGTTATTGTGGCTACCATTGGTGAAGGTTCTGAATTTACAGGCGAAAGCAGCAGTGTAACCGACATCCAGATTCCTGAAACGCAGAAAAACCTCCTAAAAGCATTGGCTAAAACTGGTAAACCAGTGGTATTGGTGTTGTTTACAGGGCGTCCATTGGCATTAAACTGGGAGCAGGAAAATATTCCGTCCATTTTAAATGTTTGGTTCCCGGGTAGTGAAGCAGGAAATGCAATTGCTGATGTACTTTTTGGTGATGTTAATCCTTCGGGTAAATTAAGTGCAACTTTCCCTCAAAATGTAGGTCAGGTGCCTTTGTATTATGCACATAAAAACACCGGCAGACCGCTGGCAGAGGGTAAATGGTTCGAAAAATTCCGTTCCAATTATTTAGATGTAAGCAACGATCCTTTATATCCATTCGGTTTTGGCCTGAGCTATACTATGTTCAGTTATAGCGATGTTAAGTTGAGTTCTAATACCTTAACCAAAGGGAAAACGATAACGGCATCGGTTACGCTAAGCAATACGGGTAAATATGATGGCAAAGAGGTTGTCCAATTGTACATCCAGGATCTTGTGGGAAGCATTACCCGTCCGGTTAAAGAGCTAAAAGGTTTTCAAAAGATTAATTTAAAAGCGGGAGAAAGTAAAACCGTCACTTTCAACATTTCTGAAAATGATCTTAAGTTTTACAATGCTGACTTAAAATTCGTAGCAGAGCCGGGCGATTTTAAAGTATTTATCGGAACAAATTCACGTGATGTAAAAGAAGCATCTTTTACACTGAAATAAAGACAATTAGGTTTGGTTATGAACCCTGTGCTATTGTAAAGTAGCCAGGGTTTTCTATTTTTGTTAAATGAAACCATCATGATTGATCAAAATACAAACTTAAATTAACAAATCATGATAACTTCATCACCTTTAAAAATAATATAAAACGGATGAAAAAGATTTTTTTTACCATCTGCATTCTTTTTTCAGTACTCTTTTTAAACGCTCAAGACTTAAAAAAATACGACAGGGGAAGCTTTATCAAAGGGAAGGATTCTATTTACTACAGAATCCTGTTTCCCGAGAATTTTAATCCCGACCAAAAATATCCGATCATATTTTTTCTGCATGGAAGCGGAGAAAGAGGTAACGATAATGCCAGTCAACTGGTACACGGTGGAAAATTGTTCTTAAAAAACGATATACGCAAAAATTTCCCTGCTATTATTGTTTTCCCT